>JAKOMY010000251.1 GCA_022702225.1 Microbacteriaceae bacterium
AAAGACGTGATCACTCGTCGCGTCCGCCGGCCTGGGCGTTCTCGGACCGGGGGCCGATCTCTTCATCGTCCTCCATGCGGGGGGCGATGGGACCGCCGAGCCCACGAGACGCTTCGTCGCGACGGTCGGAGCGCGAGCCGGGCCCGCCCATTCCGCCGACGCCGCGGCTGCCCGAACCGGCGCCGCGGGCGCCGCCACCGGCGGCTCCGCCGCCTGCTGCGCCGCCTGCTGCGCCGCCGCCAGCCGTGCCGCCAGCACGCATACCTGCACCCTTGGCCGTCGATGCCGCGGGCGCGCCGCCTCCGGCGGCACCGCCCATTCCGCCGACGCCGCGGGCTCCGAGCCCCGATCCGGCCGCGGCGGTTTTCCCGAGCAGGCCGCCCGATCGCCCGGCTGCGCCGGATGCTGCCGTGCCGCCCGCACCGCTGAACAGGCTGCCTCCGGGAGCGCCCGCGCCACGCGCGATGCTGCCGAGTGCGGCCGCGCCGCCACCGCCGGCGATCAGGCCCGCACCGAGACCCGAGCCGATGCCCGCTCCCGCGCCGCCGGAACCCGAACCACCGAGCAGACCTCCGCCGGGGGCCGAGGGAATGACCCCGGGCAGGTTCGGGGTGCCGATGATCGAGCCGTCCGGAGTCGGCTCGGGCTTGATGGTGTCGAGGTCGATGATGGGGGTGTTGCCGTGGATCGGGCCGTCAGGTCGCGGCCCGATGACCCCCGGCAGTGGCATCGCGTTGTACTCGGGCTGCGAGTTGCCGCCGCCGTTGCCACCGGGGGTCGCGACGGGGGACGTGTCCCAGTCGGGGTACTGCTCGAAACTCCGTCCACCGGAGCGTCCGCCGCCTCCACCCCCGCCCCCACCGGTACCGCCTCCGGTTGGCTCGACGGTGTCAGTTTCGGAGAAGGTGAAGTTGAGTGGTGGGGGGTCGCTGACCTGGACGGCATCCATCTCGTCGGAGAAACCCTCCATAGCGGAGCGCGCGGCGGCCTCCCGTTGATCGGACAGATAGCCGTTGATCAGCCCGACGGCCCCCTCTCCCGCGAGGAAGGAGATCGGTCCCAGCATGAGAGTCGCGCCGGTAGCAGCGCCACGGACCGCAGCTTCCTGACCCCCGGAGAGCGAGCCGGAGGGGAGTGTGTCGAGCGCATCTCGCGCGCGTGATCGAACGTCGTTGGCTTGATCAAGCCGCTGAGCGAGCTCGTCCTCGACGTAGGTGACTTGCTGAGCGATCTGTCTCGCAGCGGCACTGAATCTCGCCTGAGCGGCAGATCCGGCCTCTCCTGTGATGCCGGGGTCGCTTGCGACGCGGTTCAGAACCTCCCGCAATGCGTTCAAGCCGTTGACGAGTGAGCCTCGCGTGGGAACGTCCCACGGCTGGCCTCCCTCGGCGAAGTTCGTCAAACGCTGTTCCCAGGTACCGGTCACGGCGATGTCCCCTTTCTCGCCTTACGGCGTTGAGTGACGATGATGAGCACGGTGATGGCCGCCGCGATGAGGACAAGGGCCACGATCCCGATGACGGCCCACATCACGAGGGATGAGAAATCGAAACCGCTGGTCGGGCTGTCATCGGCGTATTGGTCGAAGCTTCGGCCTCGATCCGGAGCCACATATCCGTTCGTCTTAGCTGCCGCGATCTGATCGGCTGTCGGAAACCCTGCGCTCTTATTCATGAGAGGTGTCTCATCGGGGAACGTCGTCGGGTCGACGGCGAGCAGGGTCGGGAGCCACGCCGCTCCGTAGCCGAAACCGTCTTCCGTCCGAGAGGGCTCGTGTCGTTCGCCGTTCGTCGTTGCGAGCATCGCCTGGATCAGTTGATTTCCCGTGCTCTCCGGAAACTTCTGAGCCGCGAGCGCAAGCATGCCTGCGACTATGGGAGATGCATTCGACGACCCGGTGGCCGTCGCTGATCCGTCCCACCCGGATTCGGTACCGATCTCTGGGAACCGGTCGCCCCCGGCGACCACGGTCGTTTGTGGAATGATCCAGGGTGATCCGTCCGCACTGGTCTGTAGGGCTCCGTCCGGTCCGATCGCAGATACGGCGACGACCCCATTCAGCGAGTCTCCGCCATCGGTGATCGGTGCGCCGAGCAAGTCAGCGGCGCTGGGATTGGCCGTCGCAGAAACAAGTGCCACTCCCCGGGCGATGGCGTACGCGATGGCAGGTGCGTCCGCTTCGTGCCGCTCCATGCCTACCGCCGTGTAAACGATCTTCGCGCCGTCATCGACCGCGAGCTTGACGCCATAGCCCCACGCGGTCATATCCGTCTCGGTCGCTGAATCTGGGTAGCACGGGCGATCGTCCGGGCCGTACCCATAGAAAGTGACCTCAGCGTCGGGAGCGATCCCGCGAACTCCCCCGGATCCTGTGCCGTTGCCGATGAGCAAAGCTGTCATTGTCGTGCCGTGACGTGTGCCCTTGTCGGGGTTGGTAGACGTCATCGAAGGGTGGTCCTTGCATACCGGCTTGTCCGAGATGCGCAAATTCTGCCCTTCAAACACCGGAAGGGACGGGTTGATCTGCTCTTCCAGCACGGCCACCTTCACGCCGCGGCCGGTGATGCCCTCCGAATGCGCGGCATCAACGCCGTACTTGTCCCACCAGAAGTCGAGGCCGGTCGTCCCTGAGGTGGTCGCCGCCGAAGTCGGGGACGCAGCGCTCAGAGATATGAACCCGGCGACGAGGAGAACTGCTCCGAACGTTCGGAGCGGATGCCGCTTCACTGCAGGCCAAGGGCGCCGCGCACGCCGGCCTGCCCCCCGGCAGAGGCACCCGGCGAGACGCCCGCCGGAGGTGCCGTCGATGCCGCGTCGATGATCGCCGTGACCTGTTGTGCGTCGCTCGCATTCATCTCGTCCCGCTCCTCCAACGTCTGAACGGCCTGCGAGAGGGCAGCTGCGTTCTGCGCGATGTATTGCCTCACCTCTTCGACACGTGCACCGAGTGTCTCGGCACGGGTGCGGAGAAGCTGCGTGAACTGGGAGGCCGCAGGCTCGGTTCCATTGCCGTCGACGACGCTAATGATGGTCGCTGCGGGGAGCTCGTCGCTTGTTTGAACGACTTTGCTCACGTTCGCGCGAACGAACTCGCTGTCGAGCCGAATGACGGAGCCCATACTTCACTCATTTCTTCACGCGCGTGCGGCGAGCACGCGACGATGTTGCCGCGCGGAAAACTTGCGGCGGCCCTCACGGGCCGCAAGAGCCGGCGGCCGCCTCAGCGACCGCCGGCTCGAGACGACTCAGACGAAGCGGCCGGCGGCGGACTTGTCGGTCGAGGTGTAGCCCTGAGCGATCTCGTCGGTCTTGCCGGCGATCT
>JAKOMY010000299.1 GCA_022702225.1 Microbacteriaceae bacterium
CCCTCGATGGTCACGACGATCCCCAGGTCGAACCAATCGCGGTCGAGGGACTCCACCGCGGTGATGCGCAGCGACGGGTCGCCCCGCAGCTCGCGGAACGCCGGGGCGGTGCCGGTCGTGCGCACCCGCACCTCGTCGAGCACATCGACGGCGGGCAGCACGCGCGTCGCGAAGACGGCGGCATCGGCATCGCGCAGGATCGAGCTCGCCGCCATCGGCAGGTCGGTTGCCGCCGCCCACGCCGTTTCGAACCGCTCACCGATCTGTGCCTCGGCGCGTACCTCGCGTTCGCCGTCGTCTGCGTCTGAGCCGTAGGCGACACGGAGACCGCCGGGATACGCCCAGGTGAGCCGGTAGGTCACGACGTCGTCCTCGTAGCCGACCGCCACCTCGAGGGTCGGGCGTGCCGGCGGAGGGGCCGGAACCCCCGCCCCCACCGACAGGGGCGCGCGCCGAGCGAGTCGGGGATAGACCTCCGCCACGAACTCGGCGGCCTCGGACGGCGGCACATCGACCGGCGGCGCCCCGAGCAGCGACGGCAGCGGTGCGGGCAGATCGACGGCGGCCAGCACGATCGGCACCGGGTCGACGTCGATCGCATAGGCGAACAGCCCCGAGTCACCGATGGCGCGGGCGTGCGCGGCATCCGTCGACCGCCCGTCGAGCTCGAGGGCCGCCGACACACGCAGTGCTCCCTGACCCACCGTGTCGAGGGTTACACGCGCCGTCGCTTCACGAGCGAGTCGCACACGCTGCTGCGCGTGCATCGGAACGAGAGGGATGCCGAGACCCTCGGCCGCGGCCAGGTGCGGCCACAGCAGCGGCGAGTCGATGGCGTCGAGCGCCACGGTGTCCCCCGACGGAGCGAAGGGACCCGCCGTGCGCAGGGCCTGCGCCAGGGCGTGGAGCTCGGCGAACCACCTCACGTGTGCGGGGTCGAACCGGCCGGAGGACCGCCGGACGGCATCCCACGTGGCATCCGCGCGGATCCACGCGTCTCGTGACCCACGCACGAGGGGGCGGGCGACCAGCTGCAGGTCGTCCTGCCGTTTCGCCAGCGATCGCGGCGTGACGGGCACCACCGCTCGCGCCTCCCAGCGCGACGGGTCGTAGGCCTCGCGCTGGCGCAGCTCGACGCCGAGGGCGAGCGGCTCGAACGCGGTCCGCGCGCCCTCGGGGACGAGGTCGCGCCACGAGGTCACGGCACGATCCTTCCGCGGACCTCCGACATCGCGGCCGGAACGTCGCCCCCGGTGACCTCTCGGCGCGCAGAAACGCGATCCGCGCGCATAAACGCGGTGTCCTCGCGTTTATGCGCGCGCAGAGCGTTTATGCGTGGGGTGGGGGCCGCGGCAGGCGAAACGGTGCCGCCCCGCGAGTCGAAACGACGCGACGCGGCCGCCGACGGGAGGTCGGGGCCGCGTCGGAACACGTCGGAAGGGGTCAGGACGATCGCGCGATCCGCGCCAGCACGCCGTGCACGAACGAGCCGGAGTCGTCGGTCGAGAACTCCTTGGCGAGCTCGACGGCCTCGTCGATCGCGACGGCCGTGGGCACCTCGTCGTTGTAGAGGATCTCCCACGTGCCCATGCGCAGCAGCGCACGGTCGACGGCCGGCATGCGCTGCAGCGACCAATCCTTCGAGAAGGTGGTGATCTGCTCGTCGATCGCGTCGCGGTTGTCGATCACGCCGTCCACGATGTCGCGGGCATAGAGCCACGAAGACTCGCGAGCGGGCTCGTTCGCCGCGCGCTTGGCCTCGGTGGCCAGCATGATCGACAGCTCCTCGCCGCGCACGTCGGCCTGGAAGAGGATGTCGAGGGCGCGCTTGCGCGCCTTGGTACGGGCGCTCAACGTCAGCTGATGCGGCCGAGGTACTCGCCGGTGCGAGTGTCGACCTTGATCTTGGTGCCGGTCTCGAGGAACAGGGGAACCTGCATCTCGTAGCCGGTCTCGACGGTGGCGGGCTTGGTACCGGCCGACGAGCGGTCGCCCTGCAGGCCGGGCTCGGTGTACGTCACCTCGAGGATGACGGACGGCGGCATCTCGACGTACAGCGGGTTGCCGTTGTTGAGCGCGATCTGGACCTGCTGGTTCTCGAGCAGGAAGTTGGCGGCGTCGCCGACCGTGGCGGCACCGACCGTGATCTGGTCGTAGTCGGCGACGTCCATGAAGACGAAGCCGTCGCCGTCGTTGTAGAGGTACGTGAAGTCGCGGCGGTCGACGTTCTCGGTCTCGATCTTGGCGCCGGCGTTGAAGGTCTTGTCGACGACCTTGCCGCTCATGACGTTCTTCAGCTTCGTGCGGACGAACGCGCCGCCCTTTCCGGGCTTGACGTGCTGGAACTCCACGACGCTCCAGAGCTGACCGTCGATGTTCAGGACGACGCCGTTCTTGATGTCTGCAGTGGATGCCATGAGTGCCGATATTCCGTTTCGTGAGTCGAAGTGGGCGAGAGCCCGACGTCAGAGTCTACGCGATCCCCGCCGTCAGCCGTCGGCCCGCCCCGAGAGGACCTCGACCAGGAGGTCGACGGCGCGGGCGTAGCCGGGCACTCCTTCGCCGATGACGTGCACCACGGCGACGTCTTCGATGTAGGAGAAGTGCCGGAAGCTCTCGCGCTCCTTGATGTTCGAGATGTGCACCTCGGCGACGGGAAGGGCGACGGATGCCAGCGCATCCCGCAGCGCGACCGAGGTGTGCGTCAGCCCTCCGGCGTTGATCACGATCCCGGCGCAGTCCAGACGCGCGGCGTGGATCGCATCGATCAGCACCCCCTCGTGATTGCTCTGGATGGCGCGGACCTCCAGGCCGTGCCCGTCGGCGGCCTCCGTCGTGACGCGCTCCACGTCGGCGAGGGTCTCGCGGCCGTAGATCTCGGGCTGGCGCGTCCCGAGCAGGTTGAGGTTCGGGCCGTTGACGAGCAGGAGACGGCGGGGGGTGGTCATGCCAGGCACGCTATCAGCGCCGTCCCTGGGCGCTGAGCCGCACGGGGGCCGTGCCCGCGCCGTAGCCCGTGTACCCGTCGACGCGCTCGACGAACTCGAGGAAGACCTCGCCGATCGTGCGCGTGTAGAAGTGCAGGTACTCCCCCGCGTGGTCGCGGTCGTAGCCCAGATGCAGCTCGCGCAGCTCATCGACAGCGGCATCCGTCATCTCGAAACGCGCCGCGAGGTCGTCGTAGTAGTTGCGCGGCATCGCCAGCGGGACGAAGCCCCGTTCACGGGCGGATCGGGCGAGGGCCCGTACGTCGCTGCACGCGAACGCGACGTGCTGGGGCAGGGCGGCGCCGGCACGCTCGCCGGCCAGGATCGGAGGGGCGACGTTGAGGGGAAGGCGGACGCCACCGCCGGGGGCGCCGAGCACGCGGCTGGCGACCAGGCCCTGGGGTCCCGGCACCTCGGTGCTGCTGTCGACGCGCAGGGCGAAGCCGGCGGTGTAGAAAAGCGTGGCTTCCTCGATGGCCTGCCACGGCTGCGACAGGCTCACGTGGTCGACGCCCACCACCGCGCCGGTGCGCTCGGGCTCGCCGTGCTCGAACTCGGAGACCCAGGCGGGCTCGCCCTCGTCGGCGGCCTGAGCCCAGTAGACCTCGGTGCCGTCCGGGGCGACGGCGCCGTCGAGGCGTTCTTCGCTCGCGTAGGTGCGGCGGTAGGCGCGCGGCACGTGCAGCTCGTCCATGCGCAGGTCCACCGCCTCGGCGTCGTCGACCTCGAGGCCCACCGCGGCCAGCCGCGGCTCCCAGCCGCGCGCGTGCTGCTCGTTGAGCACGAGGCGGGCGTTGCCGGCGGTCCACAGCGTCACCGGCTTCGTACGGTGGCGTCCACGCGAGGTGAACCCGAGCTGACCGAGAAGCTCCTCGACGGCCGAGGTGTCCTCCGCCTTGATCTCGACGAAGTCGACTCCCGAGGGAGCCGCGGAGTCGGGGAGCATCGACAGGTCGTCGCGGTCCACGGCATCCGGGAGCACCCTCGACACGGCGTCTTCGAGCCAGCGCAGCGAACGGCGCGCGTGGCGGGCCGTGCGGCGCGCGTCGGTCTGACGGAAGGTGTCGTTGAACACCTCGAGCGACCACGGACCGGTGTATCCGGCCGTGACGATGCGCGCGGTGAAATCGACCAGGTCGAAGTCGCCCTCGCCCGGGAACAGGCGGTGGTGCCGACTCCACGAGAGCACGTCCATGCTCAGCCGCGGGGCATCGGCGAGCTGGACGAAGAAGATCTTCTCGGGCGGGATGTCGGCGATGGCCGCGGGATCGTGCCCGCGCGAGAGGATGTGGAACGAGTCCAGGCAGACCCCCACGGCGGGGTGGTCGGCAAGCTCGACGATGCGCCACGCGCGGCGGTAGTCGTCGACGAAGCGCCCCCACGCGAGAGCCTCGAAGGCGATCCGGATGCCGTAGCCCCGGGCGAGATCGCCGAGTCGCCGCAACTGCCCGGCCGAGACGGCGTCGTCGTCGATCGTCGCGGTCGCGACGTTGCTGCAGCACAGCACGAGGTCGATTCCGAGGCGGTTCATGAGGCGGAACTTCGCCTCCGCCCGGCGGAGGACCGCGGCGAAGGCCGGCTCATCGACTCCTTCGACGTCGCGCATAGGCTGGTACAGGTCGAGAGCGAGGCCCAACCTGCCGGCGAGGGCGGCGATCTCTTCGGGGCTCTCCGGGGCGGCGAGCAGGTCGGGCTCGAAGATCTCGACGCCGTCGAAGCCGGCATCGGCGCACGCGTGGAGCTTGTCGGCCAGGGTGCCGCTGATGCAGACGGTCGCCATCGAGGTCCTCATGGCGGCCGAATGTACCAGTTAGTACAAACGGGGTCCACTCCCCCGTCCACTAGGTTGGGGCCATGGCCGAGGCACGTCGAGACGCCGAGCGCACCCGCTCCGAGTTGCTGGCCGTGGCGACCGAGGTGTTCGCCGAAGACGGTTACTCGGGTGCTCGCGTCGATGAGATCGCGGCCCGCACGCGCACCACCAAGCGCATGATCTATTACTACTTCGGCAGCAAGGACGGTCTGTATCGAGCCGTTCTCGAAGAGGCGTACCGCGGCATCCGCGAGGCCGAGCGCGCGATCGACGTCGACCACGCCGACCCGGTGGATGCCATTCGCGCCCTCGCCGAACTCACCTACGACCACCACGTCGGCCACGACGCCTTCATCCGTCTCGTCGCTATCGAGAACATCCACCGCGGGGCCTTCATCCGCCAGATCGAGGGCCTGCGGACCCTGTCGCAGCCCGCGAAGGGGCTGCTCGACGAGATCCTCGAGCGCGGTCGCGCGGCGGGGATCTTCCGCGCCGACGTCGACGCGATCGACGTGCACCTCGTGATCAGTTCGTACTGCGTGTTCCAGGTCGCGAACCAGTACACCTTCGGGCACCTCTTCGATGTCGACCTCGCCTCCCCCGACCGACGGACGCACCTGCGCGCGGTCATCGGCGACGTCGTGGTCGGGTGGCTGACGGCGTCCTCGCGCTGAGGTGGTCGGGGTCTTTCGCCCCGGGCGCCGACGGCGGCGAGCAGCGGCGGCATCCGGAATCGATCGTTGACACCGTTTGCGAGGCATGGTTTCCTCTGAACGTACCGGTTAGTACATAACCGCGTCGCGGACACGAAGGAGTACCGTGAACGACGCTCACCCGTATCTCGTCGGCCTCATCGGCACGGGGGTCCTGCCCTCGCTGACGCCGCCGATGCACATGGCCGAGGCTCGCGCTCTCGGGCTCACCTACGTGTACCGCCCTCTCGACCTCACCGCCCTCGGGATCGACCCCGACCGCATCGGCGACGTGCTCGCCTGGGCCGAGCGCCTCGGGTACGACGCCGTCAACGTCACGCACCCCTGCAAGCAGAGCGTGCTCGCCCATCTCGACCGCGTCGATCCGGTCGCCGCCGCTCTCGGCGCCGTCAACACGGTGCTGTTCACACCCGCCGGCCGAGTGGGCTACAACACCGATACGACGGGCTTCGCCGCGGCGTTCGGTGACGGACTCCCCGATGCCGGCACCCGGCACGTCGTCCAGCTCGGCGCCGGAGGGGCCGGCTCGGCGGTCGCCGATGCCCTGTTGCGTCTCGGAACCGCGCGTCTGAGCATCGTCGACCTCGACCCCGCTCGCGCGACGGCTCTCGCGGACGACCTGGGCCGGCGTCATCCTCTCGCCGTCGTCGAGACGGCCTCTGTCGCCGATCTTCCCGCGGTGCTCGCCGACGCCGACGGGCTCGTGCACTGCACGCCGGTCGGCATGGCCGAGCACCCCGGCCTTCCGCTCGATGCCGGGCTGCTGCGCCCTGAGCTGTGGGTCGCCGACATCGTGTACCGTCCGCTCGACACCGAGCTGCTCGTCACCGCACGCGAGCGCGGGTGCCGCACCCTCAGCGGCGGACGCATGGCGGTCCACCAGGCCGTCGACGCATTCGCCCTCATCACCGGGACGCGACCCGATCCCGACCGCATGAGCGCCCACTTCCTCGACCTCGTGGCCGCCGACACCCCTGTCGACCCGGCCCTCGCCCGCTAAAGGAGCATTCGTCCATGACCACCACCGCAACGACGCGGAAGACTCCCGTGAGGGCGGCCACCGCCAGCTTCATGGGGAGCGCCGTGGAGTACTACGACTTCTTCCTGTTCGGTTCCGCCGCCGCCCTCATCTTCCCCACGGTGTTCTTCCCCTCGGGCGATCAGGCCGCACTCGTGATGTCGTTCGCGACTTTCGGTTTCGCGTACATCGCCCGGCCCTTCGGTGCCGTCATCCTCGGCCACTTCGGGGATCGCATCGGACGCCAGAAGGTGCTGATGTTCACCTTGCTGCTCATGGGGCTGTCGACCTTCGTCATCGGCTGCCTCCCCGGCTTCGCGCAGATCGGCTGGTTCGCCCCGGTGCTGCTGGTGCTCTGCCGTCTCGCCCAGGGGCTCTCGGCCGCCGGCGAGCAGGCGGGAGCGTCGTCTCTCACCCTCGAGCACGCCCCGGATTCGCGTCGCTCATTCTTCACCTCGTGGACGCTGACCGGCACCCAGGGTGGACAGATCCTCGCCGCGTTGATCTTCATCCCGGTGGTCGCCCTGCCCGATGACATCAAGTTCTCGTGGGGCTGGCGCGTGCCGTTCTGGCTGAGCGCCGTCGTCGTGGTCGTGGCGTTCTTCATCCGACGGAGCCTGCACGAGACGCCCGAGTTCGAGCAGGCCAAGGCCGACGGCCAGATCGCCCGCATGCCGCTGGTGCCGCTGCTGAAGAACCACTGGCGCGACGTGCTCCGGGTGATCTGCTGCGCGTTCATCGCCGCGGTCTCGACCGTGTTCGGCACCCTCGCGATCGCCTACGGCAAGGAAGAGGGTCTCGACGCGAGCGTCACCCTGTGGCTCGTCGTCGTGGCCAACGTCGTCGCACTGTTCACGCAGCCGCTGTTCGGCACGCTCGCCGACCGCATCGGACGCAAGCCCGTCTTCATCTACGGCGCGCTGTCGTCGGCGGCGTTCATGCCGTTCTACATGCTGTCGATGGGGGCCGGGAACAACCTCGTCACTTTCGGTCTGGCGATCCTCACGTTCTCGTGCGGATACGCGGCGGCCAACGCCGTGTGGCCCTCGTTCTACGGCGAGATGTTCAGCGTCCGCGTCCGCTTCTCGGGCATGGCGATCGGCACCCAGCTGGGCTTCCTCATGGCCGGTTTCGCCCCGAGCATCGTCGCCGCCCTCGGCGGCGGATCGGCCGGCGGCTGGGTCGTCATCAGCGTCTTCACCGCCGTCATCGCCGTGATCGCCTCGGTGAGCGCCCTCACCGCCCGCGAGACGAAGGACGTCCCGACCGATCAGCTCGGCCTCGCCGCTGAGCGCCGCGCCCCCGCGACGGTCTGATCGGCACGCGAAAGCCCCGTCCTCTCCGGAAGGCGGGGCTTTCGCGCGCACGGGTGATCTCGAAAGACCACGCTCGACGTCGGGTTCGCGATGGAATCAGGACCGGATGCCACCGCCTCGGCACTCGCGCACCTCATCGATCCGGAGACTCGCAACGGGTTCGAGGAAGCGGGCGGGGTGGTCCGATTTCGGCGCGGGAATCCGACCTGCGTGCGGACGTCAGCGCAGCGGCGTGCGCGTCAGAGCGTGCGCAGCGACCGGCTCATCGCGAGTTCGGCGCCGATAGGCCCCGTTAACGTCTCGCCGGTCGGCTCGAATCCCGCGCGCCGGTACACGGCCTGAGCGCGGGCATTGTCGACGTGCACGTCGAGTGACAGTGTCTCGAAGCCCTGTTCGGCGCTCCAGCGCGCGGCGGCGTCGAGAAGAGCGTCGATCGCTCCGGTCCCCCGCGCCTCGGGGGCGACGTACACGCCGACGATGTCGGCGCGCCCCGCGCTCAGCCGCCGCCCCGTGTGGTCGACGTCGCCCGCACGGCGCACCAGCACGGTCACCGATCCGACCCACGCGTCGCCGTCTTCGGCCACGAACATCGCCGCGGCCTGCCCCGCGGCACCGCCCGCCGCGCGTTCGTTCCAGAAGGCCGAGTCGCGCTCGAGCTCCTCCTCGCGGGTGGTCAGGAAGGCGATGGATGCCACCGGGTCGCCGACCGCGCGCAGTCGTAGCTCGCGCACGCGGGCACCCTCATCCGCGCGCACGCGGCGCACGGCGATGCTCACGCACCGACCTCCTGATACGCCGCGAAGAGCAGCGATTCGTCGGGCGCCTGCAGCACGGTGGGACGCGCGAGGTCGTCGAGCACGATGAAGCGCAACATGCTGCCCCGACTCTTCTTATCGCGCTGCATGGTCGCCTTCAGGGTCTGGAACGCCCCCGCTCGATACGTCGTCGGAAGCCCGAGAGACTCCAGCACCGTGCGGTGGCGCTGAGCCACGTCATCCGAGAGGCGCCCCGCGAGCCGCGACAGCTCGGCGGCGAACACCATGCCGACCGAGATCGCCGCGCCGTGACGCCAGCGGTACCGCTCGGCGTGCTCGATCGCGTGTCCCAGCGTGTGCCCGTAGTTGAGCACCTCGCGCAGTCCGGCCTCTCGCAGGTCTTCGCCGACCACGCGCGCCTTCATGTCGATCGCGAGTTCGACGCAGCGACGGAAGCCGTCTCCGCGGGGGTTCACGATCCCCTCCGGGTCGGCCTCGATGAGATCGAGGATCTCCGGATGCCAGATGAAGCCCGCCTTGACCACCTCGGCGAAGCCGGCGGTCGCTTCGTTCTTCGAGAGCGTGTCGAGCAGGTCGAGGTCGCACACCACGGCGACCGGCGGCCAGAATGCCCCGACGAGGTTCTTGCCCTCGGCGGTGTTGATGCCGGTCTTGCCGCCCACGGCGGCATCGACCATCCCCAGCACCGTCGTGGGCACCTGCACGAGAGCGACGCCGCGCAGCCAGGTCGCGGCGACGAAACCGGCGAGGTCGGTCACCGCGCCGCCGCCGAACCCTACGACGACGTCCGTGCGGGTGAAGTCGGCCTGCCCCATGACCTGCCAGCAGAACGCCGCGACCTCGACGCGCTTTCCGGCCTCGGCATCCGGGATCTCGGCGAGCAGCACCTGACGATCGCCCACGAGCTGGGCGCGAAGCTCTTCGGCCTGCTTCGCGAGCGTCGGCGGGTGGACCACCAGCGCCTTCTGCGCCGCCGCGGGCAGTGCCTCGCCGAGCGAGGCGAGAAGGCCCCGTCCGATCGTGATGTCGTAGCCGGGCTCGCCGGCGACGCTGATGGTGGTGGTGGTGTCGGTCATACCGTCTCTCCGGCCGGCACACGGCGTGCCCAGGCCACGATGTCGTCGACGACCCGTGCGAGCGGGCCGGACGAGGTGTCGAAAGCGATGTCGGCGGTCTGCTCGTACACGGGCCGCCGTTCTTCGAAGATGCGCTGCCAGCGCGCGACGGGGTCTTCTCCGCCGAGCAACGGCCGTTCGTCGCCGTGGATCCGGGATGCCACGACGTGTGGCGCCACGGTCAGCAGCACGACGCGGTGCTCGCGCAGGCGGGCGCGCGTCAACGGGTCGAGGACCGCTCCCCCGCCGAGCGCGACCACTCCGCCGCGGGCCAGGGCCTCGACGACCGCCTCGCGCTCGAGGGCGCGGAAGTGCGGCTCGCCGTGGGCGACGAACAGCGCCGGGATCGGGCCGTGGTCGCGGACGACGAGCTTGTCGGTGTCGGTGAAGGGCGTGCCCAGCGCTCGCGCCACGCGGCGCCCGACGCTGGTCTTTCCCGCGCCCATCGGACCGATGAGCACGACGGCCGAACCCGCGGTCGGCTGCTCAGGCGAGGTCATGCGCGAGCAGCGCCGCGTCGGACGCGTCGGTCGTGCGCAGCGTCTCGGGGAGGTTCGCGAGGTACGTCTCGACGTTGCGGCGGGTCTCGACGATGTTGTCGCCGCCGAACTTCTCGAGCACCGCGTCGGCGAGGGTGATCGCGACCATGGCTTCGGCCACGACACCGGCCGCCGGAACCGCGCAGACGTCGGAACGCTGGTGGTGGGCGGCGGCGGTGTCGCCGGTGGCCACATCGACCGTGCGGAGGGCCTTGGGGATCGTCGCGATCGGCTTCATCCCGGCACGCACGCGCAGCACGGTACCCGTGGACATGCCGCCCTCGGTGCCGCCCGCGCGGTCGGACGACCGCGTGATCCCGTCGCCCGTGGCGAACAGCTCGTCGTGTGCCTGCGATCCACGGCGGGTGGTGGTGAGGAAGCCGTCGCCGACTTCCACCCCCTTGATCGCCTGGATGCTCATCAGCGCCTGAGCGAGCTTGGCATCCAGTCGACGATCCCACTGCACGTGGGAGCCGAGCCCCGGCGGAAGGCCGTAGGCGAGGACCTCGACGACACCGCCGAGGGTGTCGCCCGTCTTCTTGGCGTCGTCGACCTCGGCGACCATGGCCGCGCTCGTCTCGGCGTGGAAGCAGCGCAGCGGATCGGCGTCGAGGCGGTCGACGTCGTCGGGCGTGGGGAACTCCGCGTCGTCGGGGACGCGCACGGGGCCGATCGAGAGGGTGTGGCTGACCAGTCGGATGCCGAGCTCGTTGAGGAACGAGCGGGCGACGGCACCCAGGGCGACGCGCGCGGCCGTCTCGCGGGCCGAGGCGCGCTCGAGGATGGGCCGGGCTTCGTCGAAGCCGTACTTCTGCATGCCGACGAGGTCGGCGTGGCCGGGACGGGGGCGCGTGAGAGCGGCGCCGCGGCCGCGCGAGCGGTCGGACAGCTCGACGGGCTCGGGGCTCATCACCTCGGTCCACTTCGGCCACTCAGTGTTGCCGATGCGCAGGGCGATGGGGCTTCCGATCGTGAAGCCGTGCACGATGCCGGTGGACAGCGACAGCTCGTCCTCTTCGAACTTCATGCGCGAACCGCGACCGTATCCCAGGCGACGGCGCGCCAGTTCGGCGCGGATCTGCGCCGAAGAGATGGGGACGCCGGCCGGCATCCCTTCCATGAGGGCGATCAGCTCGGGGCCGTGGGACTCGCCGGCGGTGAGAACGCGAAGCATGGTCCTAGTCTCCCACGAGCGCGGTGCGCATTGCGGCCAGCACCTCGGTCTCGCGTTCGAGGGCGATCTCGGGGTCTCCCCCGACGAAGACGCGCACCTGCAGCAGAGCCTGGTGCAGCAGCATCGCGAGACCGTCGTGCGCCTCGCCGCCCGCGCGTTCCCACGCCTGAGCGAGCGGGGTCGGCCAGCCGCCGTAGACGACGTCGACGAGCGGACCGGAGACGGATGCCAGATCGTCGGCGACGCCGCCGAGATCGGTGCCCCCGGGCAGAGCCGCGATGGTGGCGTCCACCGGTGACAGCTCGGGGTCGTCGAGGGCGACGACGCGAACGACGACCCCCAGGGGGTCGGCGAGGGCGCCGAGGGGGGCGGCCGCCTCGGGCCGCCGCGCGCGGACCTCGATGAGACCGGCTCCCGTACGGGCGGCGGCGACCACCGCGGAGGTCGCTGTGGCTCCGGCGCCGAGCACGCGGATCGCCCCGGGCTCGCGCACACCGATCTCGTCGAGGGCACGGGCCAGGCCGCCCACGTCGGTGTTGAAACCGCGGGGGCCGCCCTCGGCCAGCAGGAAGGTGTTCACGGCGCCGGTCAGCCGCGCGTCGTCGTCGAGCGAGACGGCGGCGCGAGCGGCCGCGTGCTTGAGCGGCATGGTGAGCGAGAGGCCGCGCCAGGCGGCATCCAGTTCTTCCACCGCGGCGGCGAAGCTCGCCTCGCCCACCCGCCGGCGCCCGTAGTCCCAGTCGAGGCCGAGCGTGCCGTACGCCGCCGCGTGCAGCCGGGGCGACCGCGAATGCGCGATCGGGTCGCCCCAGACGGCCAGACGGCGGCGAGGTCCGGTCAGCATCCGCCGTTCGGGTTCTCGCGGCACCACTGCTGGAACTGCGCGACCGCCTTCTCTTGGTCGGCGTAGGTGGTCGAGAACACCGTCTCCCCCGTCGACAGGTTCACCGTCGTGAAGTAGTACCAGGGGCCGTCGACGGGGTGCATCGCGGCGTCGATCGCGAGGTCTCCGGCGTTGGCGATCGGCCCGACGGGGAGCCCGGGATACTTGTAGGTGTTGTAGGGATTGTCGCTGTTGAGGGCGTTCGCGCTCGACGACGAGGCTCCGGCGTCGAGCTCGTTCGCGCCGTACTGCGCCGTGGAGTCCATCTGCAGCAGACCGTGCGTCTCGGTGTTGTCGGGTTGCAGACGGTTCTCGATCACGCGTGAGACCTTGTAGAAGTCCTCGCTGCTGCGGGCTTCGCGTTCGATGATCGAGGCGATGGTGAGGATGCGCTCTCGATCGTTCGGCGCCACGCCGGCCTTGTCGAGCGACTCGATCGTGCGCTTGACCATTCGATCGATGACCTGTGGGGCGGTGACTCCGTCGTCGAAATCGTAGGTCGCGGGGAAGATCCAGCCCTCGAGGGTCGAGGCGGAGACCCCATAGGTCGAGGGGGTCGCGACCGCGGCATCGAGATCGGCGCGCGCGATGCCGGCCTGCTCCGAGATGATGTCCAGCGACTGCGTCAGGGTGAGCCCCTCGCGCAGCTGCACCGAGTTGTCGAGACGGTTGGCCGGGTCGCGGAGCGCGGCGATCACCGCCTCCGAGGTCATCTGCTGCTGCAGCTTGTAGACGCCGGGCTGGAACGTGAAGCCCACCGCGTTGTCGACCATGTACTTGTAGAGCGAGTTGGTCGCCTTCGTCACGCCCGCCTCGAAGAGCTTCGGCGAGACGGACTGGCCCGTGTCACCCGACACGATCGTGACGCGTGCTTCACCGGTCGCCTGTCCGGCTTCGTACTCGAGCGGCTCGCCGTTGCCGAGGAACGCCTGGATACGTTCGCCGTAGGTGTTCCACAGCGCGAAGCCGCCGCCGGCGACACCGCCGACGAGGATCAACACGATGGCGAGGGCGATCCAGCGACCCCCACCACGTCGCCGCTTCGGAGGCTTCTGCGGTGCCCAGCCGATCTGCTGCGTGGTGGTCTCACCGGTGAAGAGGTCTTCGAGAGATCCGGATGCCGTGCTGCGAGGCGTGGCGGAGGCTGCGGCCGCCGTTCCCGCTCCGGCTCCGACGAGGGCGGGTTCGCGGTCGCGCGACGGCTCGTTGCGGCGAGACTCGGATCCGGAACGGGGAGCGTCCGCGCGGCGGGCGGCGGCCTGCCAGGCGGCGGACTGCGTGTCACGGGCGGGCTGCGCGGCACCGGAGGGCGGGGAGGGAGTGCTCTGCGCGGAGGTCGTGCGAGTCGCCTGATCTCGCACAGCGCGCGCGGCACGGTCTGAGACCGCCGGTTCCGGCGCCGTCGCGGAGGCCGCGGCGGGAGCACCGCTGCGGCGCGGCCCCGGCGCCGCCTCGTCGCGGCCGCCAGCGGACGAGGCGGCTCGCGGGGTCTGCGGCGAAGGGGAATCGGTGCGTCGCGCGGGCGCAGACTCCCTCCCTGCCGCCTGCTCGGCTGCGGAACGAGGCGCGGGCGTCGAGCCGGGGCGCGAAGCACCCGACGGCTCGGCGGGGAAGGCTGTCGGATGTTCGGCGGGAGCGGCCGGCTCCAGCGGCGGCTGCGCGTCCGCGACTCGCGGTGTGGCCGTG
>JAKOMY010000302.1 GCA_022702225.1 Microbacteriaceae bacterium
GTGTCGCTGCCGCGGACCCCGGCGTAGATCGTGGCCCCGTCACGGCTGGCCGAGAGCTCGGCGGCCGTGTCGGTGTCGAGGGTGCCGAGAAGCGGCTGGCCCGAGAGCACGTGCCAGCGCCCGGCGCGGTCGGCCCCCAGGACGAAGACCTCGCAGCTGAGCTCGGTCACGACGTACAGATGACCCGAAGGATGCCAGAGCCCGTGCCGCGGGCCGCTGCCCTTCGGGAGGACGACCTCTTGCACGAGACGCAGGCCGTCGTCGACCTGGCGCCAGAACCGCACGAGGTCGAATCCCATGTCGGTCGTCGCGATGAGACCTCCGGGAAGGAACACCGCCTGGTGGGCTCGCGAGACGCGTGCCCCGGCGGCAGCCTCTTCGGACTCCGCGTCGGTGAGGGGAACGTCGTCGTAGTCCGGGACGAGGTGGGAGTACTCGTCGCCCGCGGCCTCTCGGAGCGCGCGAGCGGCCGCCGCGAGGTCGGGGACGACGGCGCCCGACACCCGGGCACCGGTGGAGATGCTGCCCTGCTCGGACGAGGATCCGTGGGGATCGGCAGCTTCGGCGCAGATCACCGGGCGCGACGGTCGGCCCTGTGCGTCCAGCGCCATGCGGACGATGCGTCCGTCGCCCCAGCAGCTCGCGATCAAGAACGACGCGTCGGGCGAGACTGCGACGTGGCAGACCGCACCGCCGGCCTCGACGGGCGGGCCGAGAGGCGTCAACCGCGTATCGCTCGTACGGCGGAATGCCTGGACAGTACCGTCGAACTCGACGGCGGCGTACACGATGTCGTCGTTGGAGGGGTGGGCGGCCACCCACGACGGCGACCCGGGTACCTCGGCCGCGGTCGCGACCATGCCGAGGGGGCCATGGGCACCGAGCGCGTCGCGCTCCCCCGCCTGCAGGATGCCGATGCCCTCCGCCGACCCGGTGTCGGGGGCGTAGGCGCCGACCCAGAAACGCATCAGTCGATCAGGTCGTGACGCACGATCACCTGGTCGCGGGCCGGGCCCACGCCGATGACGGAGATGCGCGTGCCGCTCATCTTCTCGAGCGCCAGCACGTAGTCCTGCGCGTTCTGCGGCAGGTCGTCGAACGTGCGGGCGGTGGAGATGTCTTCACTCCAACCGGGGTAGTACTCGAGGATCGGCTTCGCGTGGTGGAAGTCGGTCTGGTTCACCGGCAGGTCGTCGAACCGCTCGCCATCGACGTCGTAGGCGACGCACACCGGGATCTGCTCGAGACCGCCGAGGATGTCGAGCTTGGTCAGCACGAGGTCGGTGATGCCGTTGATGCGCGTCGCGTACCGCGTGATGGGGGCGTCGTACCAGCCGACCCGGCGGGGGCGACCCGTGGTCGTGCCGAACTCGAAGCCCCGTGAGCGCAGCCAGTCGCCGCTCTCGTCGAACAGCTCGGTCGGGAACGGACCCGAGCCGACGCGGGTCGTGTAGGCCTTGACGATGCCGACGATCCGGTCGAGCCGGTTGGGGCCCACTCCGGAACCCGTCGATGCCCCGCCGGCCGTCGCCGACGACGAGGTGACGAAGGGGTAGGTGCCGTGGTCGACGTCGAGCATGGTCGCCTGCCCGCCCTCGAAGACGACGACGTCGCCCGCTTCGAGCGCGTCGTTGAGAAGCAGTGACGTGTCGGCGACCATGGGACGCACGCGCTCGGCGTACGCCAACAGGTCTTCGACGATCTCGTCGGCCGTGATCGAACGACGGTTGAAGATCTTCACCAGCAGGTGGTTCTTCTGGTCGAGCGCCCCTTCGACCTTCTGCCGCAGGATGTTCTCGTCGAAGAGATCCTGCACGCGGATGCCGACGCGGTTGATCTTGTCGGCGTAGGCCGGACCGATTCCACGACCGGTGGTGCCGATCATGCGCTTGCCGAGGAAGCGTTCGGTGACCTTGTCGAGGGTGCGGTGGTACTGCGTGATGATGTGCGCGTTGGCGCTGATCTTGAGGCGGCTCGTGTCGAGGCCGCGCGCGTTGAGGGCCTCGAGCTCGTTGAAGAGCACCTCGAGGTCGACGACGACCCCGTTGCCGATCACGGGGGTGACCCCCGGAGACAGGATGCCGCTGGGCAGCAGGTGCAGCGCGTACTTCTCGTTACCGATGACCACGGTGTGCCCGGCGTTGTTACCGCCGTTGAACTTCACCACCCAGTCGGTTCGTTCACCGAGCAGATCGGTGGCCTTGCCCTTACCTTCGTCGCCCCACTGGACGCCGACGATCACGATTCCGGGCATGTGCGCTCCTCGCGTCTGATTCCGGCGGTACACCCCATCCTATCGAGCGGGTGCGACACGCCCCGCGCGAAAGCTGCGGACCCGAGGTGCGCGTGATGTCGCGCCACGCGATCGACGCGCGCGCGGAGCCGGTGCGAGCACCGGGGGCGCGGCATCACTGTGCAGAAAGTTGCACGGGTGCCTTCCGGCGTCGCGTACGGAGCGCGAGGAGCAGAGCGAGGGGGATGAGAATGCCCGCGCAGGCGAACATCGTCGGCTGCGGGACGTGCGCCAGCAAGATGCTCGCGCAGGCGAAGCCGGCGTTCTGTGCAGCGAAAGCCCAGGAGAGGTAGCCGGCACGTTGCCGCGGGGGCAGATAGACGTCGATGCGGTGCGAGCGCAGGCCGAGAAGAGTGGCGACCGGCAACCCGCTCAGGAGCAATCCGATCACGGCCCAGGGCAGCGGCGGAGTGAACGCGAGGAGGAGGCAGCCGACGCCCAAGGAGACGGCACCGACGAGTGCCCACCCGTCCTCAGAAGCGCCCGCCGGTCGCGACGCGTCCACCCACCCGCCGAGCACGCTGGTGACGGAGAGAGCGAGGAAGACCACCCATGCGAGGCTCACCTCGAAGCCGTACGTGACGACGAGCCCGGAAGCACCGACCTCCATCGCCCCGAAGTAGAGCCCGATCGTCGCGCTGAACAGTATCCACGCCACGCCCCGCGCGTCCCATCGAAGGCGTCCCCCGCGCGGATGGGGACGCTCTCGCCCTGCGGCGTCAGGCGCGGGCGTTCCGCGCGACGTCAGGGAGACCGCTGCGGCCGCGGCGAATCCCACCAAGGCCACGGTGGCGATCGGTGCGACCGGGTGGATGAGGGACGCGAGGGCGGCGACCAGCGGCGCCAGGAAGATGAGGATGTCGAGGAAGATGACATCGACCGTGGATGCCGATCGTGCGGCATCCGCGGGCACCGTCTGCGACATCAGCGCCCGCACCGCGCCTCCGTTGCCGGCGATGCTCGCGCCCGCAGCGGCGGCGAGCATCGCGGCGATCCACGAAGTACTGCCCGCGACCCAACACGCGGTGATCCCGATCCATAGGACCGCGTGGGCAAGCATCTGCCATTGCAGTAACCGCTGCAGCGGCAGGATTCCCACCACATGCGCCATGACCGGCGTCGCTACGACCGTGCCTCCGACGTACCACGCTGCCAGAACCGCACCGGTGGCCAGGCTTCCCGTCATCAGGATGCTCGTCGTGGTGAGAGCGACCGCGGCCATCAGGACGGGTGCGCGCATGAGAGAAGCCGTCGCGGAGTAGCGCCAGAAGGCGCTGGACCGGAGGACGGCGTTGAGCGGTGAGGAGCGAGCCATATCTCGACCGTAACGGATGCGCTAGGCACCTTCCGTTACCTGCGATCATGGACCCATGGACAAACGGCACCATGCACGCGATGAGCTTCACCGCGTCATCGCACTCGTCGCGACGCGACAAATCGGGCCCTGGCCGGAAGAACTTCGAACCGCCGAAGATCTCGAACGGATCCTCCCCGGCAGCAGCGCGCACTCCGATAGCAGCGACGCGGGCCTCGGCGAATTGCAGGAGATACGACTACTCCGCGACAAGGTCGCGATAGTGCTCCTCGACCCGGAGGCGTCCGATGCATCGTCCCATCTCAATGATCTCGTGGACGCCTTCGCCCTTACCCCTCTCGTCGCAGGCCTGGGCGAACCCCTCGGATTCCGCAGCTCGCGCACCGGATTGGTCGGAAGAGTCGCCGAACGCGTCATCGGCGCCGCCGTCACCGCGTTCTACAGCGGCGAGGCAACACACATCCACGAGTGCGAAGCCGACGGGTGCATCACGCCGTTCTTTGACGCCTCCCCGCGCCACAATCGCGCGTATTGTTCCGATCGCTGCTCCACAAAAATGCGCGTGCGACGCCACCGACGAAGCGCGGTCGCCGGGGCTTGATCCGCAGGTAGTCGGGCCAGAAGTTCGTCGGTGGCTGTGCGCGCAGACGCACAGCGCGCCTTCACTCGCCCAGGCTGTCGAAATGCCGCGCGAGCACCCTCTCGGCGTCGTCGCCAGGGTCGCGGGAAGCGTTCCACAACAGGTGAAGCGCGAGCCCGTCGAGGAGCGCGTGGAGCCGAGCCGTCTCGAGATCCAGATCGACGTCGGTTGCCAGCAGGCCCGCCTTCGACATGCCTCCCAGCGCCGCCGCGCACACGCGACCGACACCGTCATGGAGGTCTCTGGCATGTCCCCGCATGGTTTCGTCCGTCTCGGCCAGCCGGCTCAGCTGCATCTGCACCACGAGTTCGGTCCGCCGTACGTCGTCGAGAGGGAGGAGCTCCTTCATCGCCTGCAGAGCGCGCTCTCGGGCGGTGCCCGTCACAACACTCAACCGGGTCGTGACGGCGTGGCGTATCCGTTCGAAGCAGAACTGGCGCAGAGCATCTTGCGTCGCGAACGCGCGCCGCAGGGATGCGGTGGCGATCCCGGCTTCATCTGCGACTTTCCTCACCGAGAGTCCGGTCAGGCCCTCGCGTTCCAGAACCCGGAACGCGGCCGCCGCGATCTCGTCGTTGCGGGCGTCATGGTCGATGAGGCGGGGCACAGTTCATCTTGCCTCCGCCGCGCGGGCACGTTTCGGCCAGAGGGAGTAACTGATCGCCCAGAGCAGGTCGACGACGACGATGACTCCGAGGACGGGGAAGATGCCGAGCAACTCGGCCGTGCGGGCGGGATCGGCGACCACGACGATGAGCCCCCCGAGGATGGCGGCCGTGATCACGGCGGCGAGGAGCGTACGGGCCACGTCTTTCCAGCAGGCGACCGCGTACGCCGCGCCCGACAGCGGTGCCGGCCGCGGCACCCCACGAAAGCGCGCGGCGAATCTGGCATCCATCCACCCGATCATGCGGTGTCCGTACGCAATGGATATCCCGATGTAGAGACCGGCCAGGCCGTGGTGCCAGGAAGCGGTTCCTCCCCGGAGAAGATCGACCGTCACGAGCACCAGCAGGACCACGTCGATGATCGGAGCGGCGATCAGCAGGGCTCCTCCGAGCCTGGGGCGGCGAAGGACGTACCGAGCGGTCAGGCCCGCGAGGATCGCAATCCAGAAAGCCACCTCGCAGACGAGGATTGCCACCAAAATCATGAGCGCCTTTCCGGCATCATTGCATTGTTAGCACGAGCGTACTAAATAAAAGGCGCATTTCGCGACCCGAACAATGCAGCCGGCGTGCGGCCGGACGCCCCAGACGATGGGGAGCGAGGCCGCGAGAGCCGAGACGCGACGGCTGTCGCAACCCCTCCCCGCGGCATCCGGGCTCTGATTAGCCTGGGGCGATGCAGAGATCGCGCGGATGGGCGACCGGGTGGAACGCGGCGCGCGTGACCGTCGCCGTGCTCATCCTCGTCGCGGTGGGAGCACAGTTCGCATCGTCGACGGCCGAGGCCGTTGCGCGCGGCCGCGACGTCGCGACGGTGGTCGCCAACTTCTTCAGCTTCTTCACGATCCTCTCCAACGTCTCGTCCGCGATCGTGATCGCGTGGCTCGGCGCCCGTTTCTTCGCGCGCGGCCGTCGTGTCGAGGTCGATCCGCCCGCCCTGGCGACGGCCCTCGCGTTCGTGTCGACCTACATGATCGTCACCGGCATCGTCTACAACCTGCTGCTACGCGGCATCCCCCTGCAGCCTGAGACGGTCGCCTGGTCGAACGAGATCATGCACGTGTGGGGCCCGCTCTTCCTGCTCTTGGACGTGCTCCTCGGACCCGGCCGGAGGCGCCTGCCCTGGTCGGCGGCATTCGCGGCAGCGATCTTCCCGGTCGCCTGGATCGTGTACACGCTGCTGCGCGCGCCGCTCATCACCAACCCGACGACGGGCGCGCCCTTCTGGTACCCCTACCCGTTCCTCGATCCGAGTACCGGGGGATGGGGCAGCGTCGCGGTCTACATCGTGGTCATCGCCGTGGCCATCATCGCTCTCGCCTTCGGCGTCGTCGCGATCGGTCGGGCACGCGGCATCCGGAGACCGCTCCTCTCCGACGTCGGGGCAGACGTCCGTGGACGTCACGCCGCCGGCCGCCGGTGAGAAGCGTCCGACGGGGAAGGTCGACACGATCAGCCTGGACGGTGAGCGCGCGGCAGGGCCAGAGCCCGTGACCACAACACGGACATCTCCTCGGCCACGAGCCCGGATGCCACGAGCACACCGCCGTGGCGGGGGAAGAGCGATCGGCGACCGTCTTCGTCGCGCACCTCGGCTCCGGCCTCGTGAGCGATGAGCACCGCGGCGAGGTGATCGATCGGGCTGAAACGGTGCACCAGGGCGGCGCATCCGCGGCCGGCGGCCGGCCCGAGGAGCGTCAAGGTTCCCGAGCCCATGACGCGGAGCGTGCAGAATGCCGCGGTGAGCGAGAGCGCGAGGGCGTCCATCCCGGGCCAGGGCTCGTGGCCCGCCAGCTCGGTGCCGACCACTCCCCCGCGCAGTCCCGCGCGCTCCGGCAGGAGCAGCGGCATGCCATCGCGGCGAGCGCCCTGCCCGGCGACCGCATCGAACACCGCGTTCTGCCACGGCTCTGCCACGACGCCGACGAGCGGCTGATCGTCGACGGCGAGCGCGAGCGAGAAGGCGGTCCAGGGAACGCCGTTGGCGAGATTGGTGGTTCCATCGACGGGATCCAGGTACCAGGTCGGAACACCGGTCCGTGCACTGCCCCCGTACTCCTCCCCGACGAACGCATGGTCGGGGAAGCGGCCCAGCACGACCTCGCGCACCCTCCTTTCGATCGCGCGATCGAGTTCGGTGACGAGGTCGGCCGGATGCGCTTTGGCGTGCACCGCCGTCACCCGGTACGCACGCGTCTGGTCGATCGCCCATCGCG
>JAKOMY010000319.1 GCA_022702225.1 Microbacteriaceae bacterium
ACCGCAGCATCGTCGACGCCTGGGCCGCCTCGGTCACCGGTCCGCTGCTCGACGCCGGATGCGGACCGGGGCACTGGACGGGGCACCTGGCCCGGCAGGGCCTCGACGTGCGGGGTGTCGACCTCTCCCCGCGTTTCGTCGAGCACGCGCGGGCGGTGCATGCCGGCATCCGGTTCGATGTCGAGACGATCGACGGCCTGGAAGCCGCCGACGGCGAGTTCGGCGGGATCCTGTCGTGGTTCTCGACGATCCACCACGAACCGGCGCGCGCCGACGTGCCGCTGCGGGAGTTCGCGCGAACGCTGCGTCCGGGCGGCCGACTGCTGCTCGGTTTCTTCGTCGGTGCGGAGGTCGAAGCATTCGACCATGCCGTCGACCGCGCGTACCGCTGGCCCGCGGCGGAGCTGGGGCGCAGAGCGGATGCCGCGGGCTTCGACGTCGTCGAGACGCACACGCGCGAGACGCGCGGAGGCCGGCCGGTGGGGGCGCTGGTGTGCGAGCGGCGGGCATGACGGGGATCGCACTGGCGCGGGCACGCCTCGAGGATGCACCGGCGGTGGCCGCGTTCCAGACGCTCGCCTGGCAGCAGACGTACCGGGGGTTGATCGACGATGCGGTCCTCGACGTGCCCGCCCAGGACCGCGTCGGGCGGTGGGCGGAACGGATCGGGTCCGGTTCTCGGTCCGTCACAATCGCGTGGCAGATCGATTCGGTCGTCGGTGTGGCCAGCACCTCGGTCGACGATCCGCCGCGCGCAGGGCTTCCCGCGACCGAGCTGAGCACGCTGTACCTGCGGCGCGACGTACAGGGAATCGGTCTGGGATCGCGGCTCCTGCACGCCGCGATCGGCGACGACGACGCGCACCTGCTGGTGTTCGAGGTGAACGAGCGCGCTCGAGCGTTCTACGAACGGCGCGGCTTCCAGCCCGAGGGGGCGGTCCTCCACGACGCCGGGACCGGGCTCGGGGAGCGGCGTTGGGCGCGACGGAGACCGACGGGGTGACGTCGGGGTGATGACCGGCGGATCATCCCTGACGCGCGGGGAGCGCGGAAGCGGCGGGGAGCTCGATCGTCACCGTCGTGCGCGCCCCGGGGGCGCTCTCGAGGTGGATGCGGCCGTCGTGCGCGTGGACGATCGTGCGGACCCGGCTCAGCCCCAGCCCGAAACCCTGGACGGCCAGCGAGCGCGCGCGAGCCGTGCGATAGAAGCGGTCGAAGACACGACGCTGCTCGGGGTGGGACAACCCCGGGCCGTCGTTGGCGACGCTCACCCGCACGCGTTCGTCGTCGGCGTCACACGTTACGGTGACGGCGAAGTCGGGATCGCCGAACTTCACGGCGTTGGTGAGCAGCTCGGCGATCGCATCCTCCACCTTCCGGACGTCGACCCGCGCCCGCACCGACCGCGCGCCACGCACATCCACCGGGATGACCCGCGCCTGCGCGAGCGCCTTCACCCGCCGCACCGCGGCATCGACCACCTCTCGGACGTCGACCTCGGACAGCCGGAGTTCGTCGTCGCGGGCGGTCGCCGCGACGAGGTCGGACAGGCGCTGGAGCAGGTCGTCGGCCCGTCGGTTGACGACGTCCATGTAGGAACGCAGTTTCGCATCGTGGTGGCCCACGGCATCGTCGATGAGCGAGAGGAACCCGGTGACACCGGTGAGCGGGGTGCGCAGTTCGTGCGAGACCGTGCGCAGGAACTGCTCGCGCACCTCGATCGCATCGGCCAGCTCGGTGACGTCGTGTGCGACCACCACGGTTCCCTGCACCGACCCGTCGGAGCGCCGGAGCTGAGTGGACGACACCAGGATCGCCATCTGCGCGTCGGGCGGTCCGATCCAGGCGAGGTGTCCGCGGATGGCCTCGCCCCGCAACGCCCGGGGGAGGAACTGCTCCTCGGGCGGGACGAGGGTCTGACGATCGGCGGCGAGCACGGAGTCGCTCGTGTGCGGGGGCTCGTCCAGGCGCACCCCGGCCGCCGCGGCGATCTCGTTCGCCGCCGCGTTGGCCAGCTCCAGCCGACCGTGCTCGTCGAAGAACGCCACCCCCGCGGCGACCGTGTCGAGGATGCCTGAGACGAGCGCCTCGGCATCGCGCGCCTCGGCGAGCGCGTTCAGCTGCGCCCCGTGCGCGGCATCCAACAACCGGTCGCGGCGCTCCGAACGACGCGCCGCGAGGAAGGTCACGACCGTCAGCCCGAGAATCACGATGGGCAGACTCGTGACGTTCGCCCACTCGGCGAGCGTGGTCGGCACGACGCCGGAGTACGCGAACCGGAAGACCAGCATCGCGATCGAACCGAGCACGATCAGGGTGATACCCGCCCATCCGAGGGTGTACGCCGCCCACAGCATCGGGAAGATCGCCAGCAGCGTCGCCGCGGCGAACACCTGTGCGATCTCGGCGCGGATCAGGGCCACGGCCGTGATGTCGAGGACCGCGACCACGATCATGGAGATCGGCGTCACCCTCTTCCCGGGGAGGAACGCACCGAGCGCGGTGGCCGCGAGCGCCACCGCGAAGCCCATCACCGAGGTCGGCGCCGCCAGCAGTGCCGGCCGCTCGAGGCCGACGATGACGATGACGTAGGCGACCCCGATCAAGAAGGGCACCTGCGTCTGGGCGAACATCGCGCGTCCGCTGTGGGTGCTGCTCTTCGGTTCGACGAACGACACGATCGCCTCCACGGCTCTCCGCTCGCGGACAGGATGCGTAGAGGATAGCCGCGAACTGAAAGGGATGGTATCCGACGGCGCGCGATCGGCGTAGCCGGCGTACGCGACGACGCCGCCGCCCGGAGGCGACGGCGTCGAGCGCGCAGGCGACCTACTCGCCCGCGGCGGCCGGAGCGGTCTGCTGCGCGGGAGCCGCGTCGCGCGGAGCACCGTGCGGGCGGATCACCGAGGGCCGGCGCATGAACAGCACCGCGACGAGGCCGAGACCGATGACGATGATCGGCAGTGTGAGCGACTGACCCATCGCCTGCGAGAAGCCGTCGACGACCTGCGGCGGCAGCACTCCGCCACCGAAGCTGGCCGAGGCATCCGCCGCCCCCGGCAGATTCGCCTCGAGGCGCGCCTGCATGAAGGCGGCGATGGATGCCGATCCGATGACCGATCCGACCGTGCGGGTCGTGTTGTAGATGCCCGCGCCGGCACCCGCCTGGCGCGGCGGGAGGTTGCGCGTCGCGGTGGTCGCGAGCGGGCCCCACATGCCGGCGTTTCCGATGCCCATGAAGACGGAGGGGATCAGGAACATCCAGATCGGGGCGTCGTTCAGGATCAGTGCGACGTAGAGCCCGAGCGATCCGCCGACGAGCAGCAGACCCGGCACGAGCAGGAAGCGCGGGTCGGTGCGGTCGAGCAGCTTGCCGGCGAACGGTGCGAGCACGCCCGACAGGATCGCCAGCGGGACGAGCAGCAGCGCCGACTCGGTCGGGGTCAGACCCCGGGCGAGCTGCAGGTAGAACATCTGCGGCAGAGCCATGCTCGTCACGGTGAAGCCGACGGCGGCGATCGCCAGGTTCGCGATCGAGAAGTTGCGGTCGCGGAAGAGGTCGAGGGGAACCAACGGCTCGCCCGTGCTGCGCGCCTGCGTCCAGACGAACACCGCCATGACGACGACGCCGGCCGCGACCATCGCCCAGATCCACGCGGCCCAGGAGTAGTGCTCGCCCTCCTGCAGGCCGAACACGATGAGGAACAGACCCACGGCGCTCAGCACGACGCCCAGGATGTCGAACTTGTGCGCGGTGCGCGGCAGCTGCGGCACGAGGATGACGGCGGCGATGAAGCCGATGATTCCGACGGGGATGTTGATGAAGAAGATCCACTCCCACCCGAGGCCGTCGACCAGCAGACCACCGGCGAGCGGCCCGACGAGGGTGGCGACACCGGCGGTGGCGCCCCACAGGCCCATCGCCGCACCGCGGTTCTGCGGCGGGAAGGTGCGGGTGATGACGGCCATGGTCTGCGGCGTCATCATCGCGGCGCCGAGACCCTGGACGGCGCGGGCGACGATGAGCATCTCGAGCGTGGGCGCCAGGCCGCACGCGAGCGAGGCGAGGGTGAAGAGGGCGAGGCCGGTGAGGTAGATGTTCTTCGGCCCGAAGCGGTCGCCGAGGCGCCCGGTGATCAGCAGCGGCACGGCGTACGTCAGCAGGTAGGCGCTGG
>JAKOMY010000321.1 GCA_022702225.1 Microbacteriaceae bacterium
AACACCTGCGCGGTGACCGCGGTGCGAGGCGCCACCAGCGCGTCGTCCCGGTCTCCCGGCGCCCCGTGGCGCACGTCGAACGCCCGCGGCGGGCGCGCGTACTCATCGCGCTTGCTCGTACCGAGGCCCATGCGCACCATCCCGGATGCCATGCCCACCGCCGCCGCAACCCCGTCGACGACCGGCACCCCGACGCGCGCCGTGAGCTCGGCGCACAGGTCCGCCATACCCGCGCAGCCCAGCACGATGACGTCGGCACCGCCCGCGGCGGCCTCGGCGCTGCGGGTCGCGATGGTCTCGACCGCGATCGAGGCGGTGTCCTCGAGGTCGAGCACGGGAATCCCCGTCGCGGCGAGCGAGACGCACGCCCGCTCCATGCCGTACCGCGACACGAGGTCGTGCGCGCGCCCCAGCGTCCGGCTGAGCGTCGTGACCACCCCGAAGTGCCGCCCCGACACCGCTGCCAGGTGCATCGCCGCCTCGGCGATCCCGATCACCGGCACCTCGACCAGCTCGCGCGCCGCGTCGAGCCCCGGGTCGCCGAAGCAGGCGATCACGTACGCGTCTGCGGGGTCGGTTCCGTCGCGGTCCGCCGCGATCAGCTCGACCACGGCGGCGGCCGCCGCGATCTCGTCGGTGTGGCTCTCGATCGCCGCCGCCCCGACGCTCGGGCACACGGCATCGACGATCACATCGGGTCCCGCCACCCCCCGGGCGGCGTCCGCGATCTTCGCGGTCATCGCCCGGGAGGTGTTGGGGTTGATGAGCAGGATCCTCACGCGAGCGCCTCGCGGGAAGTCGTACCGGGAGCCGCGGCATCCGGAACCGTGTTCGTCACGACGGCGACCGGAGCCGAGACGGCCGACGGCTCGGATGCCGTGGTGGGGGCGGCTCCGTCGACGGTGCCGTCGGAGATGCCCTCGGTCTCGCCGTCGAACGTCGGGATGCGGGGGTCGAGACGCTCGAAGAACAGGAACAGCACGTAGCCGAGACCGCAGCCGATGAACCAGCTGTAGTCGCTGATGGCGGCGATGTTGAACAGGCCCAGGTCGGCGAAGAGCTTCGGGAAGATCGCGATCGCCACCGTCGGAACACCCGCGAAGACGACGGCCTTGACCGCGTTCGGGTTGAAGCCGTTGCGGTACCAGTAGGGCCCCTGGGTGTCCATCGTGAACATCGCGTCGACCTTCACCCGCTGGCGAGCGGCGATGTAGTAGCCGGCGATCAGGATGCCGAACAGCGGGCCGATCAGCGCGCCCAGCACACCGAGCGAGTAGTGGATGGCGTCGGCGTTGGAGTACCAGTTCCAGGGCATGAGGAAGGTCGACCCGACGGCGGCGATCATGCCGCCCGCGCGCCACGAGATCTTCTTCGGGGCGACGTTGGAGAAGTCGAAGGCGGGCGAGATGAAGTTGGCGACGATGTTGATGCCGACCGTGGCCGTGACGAAGGTCAGGCCGCCGAGCAGGATCGCGAAGGGCGTGTCGATCTGCTCGACCGTCTTGATCGGGTCGGTGATGAGCGCACCGAACACCGGCACGGTGGCCGACGCGGTGATGACGGTCAGCAGCGAGAAGAACATGAAGTTGATCGGCAGACCCCAGAAGTTGCCCTTCTTGACCGCCTCGAAGCTCTTGCCGTAGCGGGCGAAGTCGCCGAAGTTCAGCATCGGGCCGGAGAAGTACGACACGACGAGGGCGATGGCGGCGAACATGACCGGGATGGACGCCCAGAAGTCGAGCTGGGTCGTCGAGAGCGTGAAGGAGATGTTCTGGACGCCGGCCTGCGACACGAGGTAGACGGCGAGGATGATCATCACGACGTAGACGGCGGGGCCGGCCCAGTCGATGAAGCGGCGGATGACCTCCATGCCGTTCCAGAAGAGCAGGAACTGCGCGACCCAGAGGATCGCGTACGAGATCCAGCCCAGCGCCGACAGGCCCGCGAACGAGACGTCGAGCAGGGCCGCGGACCCCGGGATGAACTTCAGGAAGATGATGTTGAGCGACTCGGCCGCGAGGAACGTCTGCACCCCGTACCAGGCGATGGCGATGAGGCCGCGGATGATCGCGGGGATGTTCGCACCCCGGATACCGAAGACCACGCGGTTGATGACGGGGTAGGGCACGCCCGTCTTCTGACTGGGCTTGGCGACCATGTTCGCGAAGACCTGCACGATGACGATGCCCGCGATGAGGGCGACGAACACCTGCCACGACTGAAGACCGAGCGCGAAGAGCGAACCGGCGGTGACGTAACCGCCGACCGAGTGCACGTCGCTCATCCAGAACGCGAAGATGTTGTAGCTCGACCACTTCTGCTTCCGCAGGGGCGCGAGGTCTTCGTTGGCGAGACGATCGTCGTAGTGGGGCTTCATGTTGCCACCCCCGTGGGGGTGGCCAGCTGCCTCCACGAGATCGTGGGGGCCGGTGAGCGGGGTCGAAGTCATGTCAATCCTCTCAGGACGATGGATGCCACGACGTGGAGTCCGCGGCCGGAGTGGAGCTCTGATGTGAAGTTATTGGTTCACATCACCGCGGCGGTTTCGCGTTTGTAACGAGCATGTGAAGTCGCTCCTTCACACCCTCGGCGATCCTTAGACTCGGGGCATGCCGCAGCCATCCCTCGCCGACGCCGTCGAGACTGCCGCTGCCGCCGCTTCCTCCCACGAATCCGAGGCCACGACCTCCGTCGGCACCCGCATCCGCGACCTGCGGCAGGCGCGCGGCATCTCGGCACGCGCCCTCGCGAAGACCCTCGGCATCTCCCCCAGCGCCGTCTCGCAGATCGAGCGCGGCGTGATGCAGCCGAGCGTCTCGCGCCTCATCGCCATCACCGACGCCCTCGGCGTTCCGCTCGTCGCGGCCTTCGACCCGGCATCCGGTCGTTCCGTCGAACCCGCCGGTCCCTCGGGATTCACCCTGCAGCGCGCGGGCCAGTCGCCCGACATCGTGCTCGACAGCGGGGTGTCGTTCCGCCGGCTCACCCCGGGGTCCTCTCCCGGCGTCGACTACTTCGAGTCGATCTACCCGCCCGGAGCGGCCGCGCACGGCGCCGACGGGCTGTTCCACCACGAGGGGTACGAGGTCGGCACGGTCGTCGCGGGCGAGCTCACCATCGACTTCGAGGCCGAGCGCGTGATCCTGCGCGCCGGCGATGCCATCAGCTACCCCTGCTCGGTCCCCCACCGCCTGCACAACACGGGCGATGCCGATGCGGTCGCGCACTGGTTGATCGTGCACGCCTGACGCAGGGCCCGGCTCACTACCCGCGGCGTCTCGCGTCACCAGAACAGGGGAAGACAACCAGGACAGGCCGCAACCGGTCGCAACGGCCTGTTCTCATGACATCCCCTGTTCTCGTGACCGCGAACCCCGCCCGGGATGTTGCCCACAGCAACATCGCCGACACATCCCGCTACAGCCGCGTAACGCGCACCGCCTAGCGTGGCGCGTATGCACCTCTCCGACTTCAACGCCGCCGACGATGCCGAAGCCGTCGCCGTCGCCCGCGTCTGGGCCGACGTTCCGGGCTGGGTCGACGCCGTCGTCGCGGGCCGCCCCTACGCGAGCGTCGACGCCCTCGCCGCCTACGCCGGAGACCTCGCCGCCGCGTGGTCGCCTGCCGACCTCGAGGCAGCTCTCCACGCCCACCCCCGTATCGGCGCGAAAGTGTCGGGCGACGGGGCCGAGGCCGCGGCATCACGTCGCGAGCAGGGCTCGATGGCATCCGCCGCCGACGATGACGTGGCGGCCATCGCCGCGGGCAACGCCGCGTACGAGGAGCGCTTCGGTCGCGTCTT
>JAKOMY010000322.1 GCA_022702225.1 Microbacteriaceae bacterium
TGGCCACGGGCTTGCGCTCTCACTGCGGCGACGACGGACTCGTGGGACGGATGGACGAACAGCACCCCGACGCCCTGGTGGAAGCTACCAGGCCGGATTGCGAAGGTGTAGCGAACCTCGACGGTCGGATCGTCGCGAAGTACCCGACGTATCACTTCTTTCACGCCCTCGGTCACACGGCCTCCAACCAACGCGGGTTCGTCATGGCGCACCGCTACGTTTTCACGTGTGAGACCTGCGATGCGGGTTTGTTGACCATTCGACAATATTTCGTATTTTGTCCGCAACAAACGTCACGCTTTCGGAGGGAAAGGGGGCGGCTTCTGTGTGGTCGACATTTCTCCCGGACGGCGGGGTACTTCGACGGCGGAAAGCGTGTACTCGTCGACGCTCAGCGATTTGTCTGCGCGCCTCGGCCGCCTCAGTTGAACGTCATCCCCGCCAACCGCTCCGCCGCATCCTGCAGCACCTCCACCCGCTTGCACGCGGCGAACCGCACGAGCGTCGCGTAGTCGCCGCGGTGCTCGGGCGTCACGAACGCGGTGAGTGGAATACCGACCACCCCGGCGCGGGCGGGCAGCTCGCGGCAGAACGTGTCGGCGTCGGTGGCGCCGAGCGGGGCGGCATCCACCACCGTGAAGTACGACCCCGCGGGAGTCGAGACGTCGAACCCGGCGGCGCGAAGCCCCGTGCCCAGCAGGGCGGCCTTGGCGGCCATCTCGGACGCGACCGAGGCGAAGAACGCGTCGGGGAGGCGCAGGCCCACCGCGATCGCCGGTTGAAAGGGCGAACCGCCCACATAGGTGAGGTACTGCTTGACGGCGAGCACGGCGGTGACGAGATCGGCGGGGCCGGTGACCCACCCGGTCTTCCACCCGGTCAGCGAGAACGTCTTGCCGCCCGACGAGATCGAGAGCGTCCGCTCCGCGGCTCCGGGGAGGGTGGCGATCGGCACGTGCGGTCCGTCGAACACCAGGTGCTCGTAGACCTCGTCGGTGACGATGATCGCGTCGTGCCGGTGGGCCAGGCGCACGACCTCGTCGAGCACCTCGCGCGAGAAGACCGTGCCGGTCGGGTTGTGCGGGTCGTTCACGAGGATCACGCGGGTGCGATCGGTGACGGCCGCTGCCAGCTGCGCGAGGTCGGGCTGGAAGTCGGGCCACCGCAGGGGCACCGGCACGAGTTTCGCGCCCGACAGGGCCACGCAGGCCGCGTACGAGTCGTAGTACGGCTCGAACACCACGACCTCGTCGTCGGGGGAGTCCACGAGCGCCAGCAGGGTCGCGGCGAGCGCCTCGGTCGCTCCGACCGTCACCAGCACCTCGCGCTGCGGGTCGAGCTCGATCCCGTAGAAGCGCCTCTGGTGCTCGGCGACGGCGGCCAACAGGTCGGGAAAGCCGCGTCCCGGGGCGTATTGATTGACGCCCGACGAGATGGCCGAGCGGGCGGCATCCAGAACCGCTTCCGGTCCGTCCTCGTCGGGAAAGCCCTGGCCGAGATTGAGAGCGCCGGTCGCGGTGGCGAGGGCGCTCATCTCGGCGAAGATCGTCGGAACCGATGAGCCGTCGGGCGCGAGCAGTCCCGCGCCTCGAGCGGTGCGCTGCCAGGCGCCGGGAATGTGTCGCATGGATCCAGGATGCCGCACCCTCGCGCAGCGCAAGCGGGAATGCCGCGCGGGTCTCTCCTGCTAGACCCATAGAGACGGCCCACGCCCGTCATAGGTGGTCCACAGGAACGGTGGTCATCGTAGAAGCACCTGGAACAAGGAGCATCCCATGAGCGACACCACGGACAACCGTCCCGAGGGCAACGACAACAGCCACCAGAACAACTCGGCCGCGAACGGCGCCGTTCCCGCGTCGCCGCAGCCCGAGTCCACCACCCCCGCCGCCCCGCGCTACGACGCGCCGCCGGTCCCCACCCGTTCGCCGGCCTCGGCCGCCGCGGCCTGGCCGCCGCCCGCCGCGGGTGCTGCCGCGCCCCAGCAGCCCGGTTACGCCTCGGCCCCCTCGGGCGCCACCTCGCCGACCGGTCAGGCCTTCGGCCCCGCTGCGACCGACGCGCACCCCACGCTGGCGATGCCGTCCTCGGCATCCACCGCTCCCCGCAAGAAGAGCGCGGCACCGCGGATCGCCGCTCTGCTGGTCGCGGCCGCCCTCGTCGGCGGTGGCGCAGGTCTCGGCGGCACCTACGCCGGCCTCAGCCTCTGGGGCGGATCGAACTCCTCGGTCGCCTCGGGGCCGCAGGCGATCACCGTCAACAACCCCGACAGCGTCAACAACACCTCCGCGGTCGCCGCGAAGGTCGTCCCGAGCGTCGTGACCATCAGCGCCACGGCCGGGCAGTCGGGCGGCACCGGTTCGGGCGTCATCCTCAGCCAGGACGGCTACGTGCTCACCAACACCCACGTGGTCACCCTCGACGGCCAGAGTGGCAGCGCGAGCATCTCGGTCACCACGTCGGACGGCAAGGTCTACGCGGCCAAGGTGGTCGGAACCGACCCCACCTACGACCTCGCGGTCATCAAGCTCGAGAACGCTTCGGGGCTGACCCCGATCGAGTGGGCCGATTCGTCGAAGCTCAATGTCGGCGACAACACCATCGCCGTCGGCGCTCCCCTCGACCTGCCCAACACGGTCACCACGGGTATCGTCAGCGCGCTGAACCGCTCGATCCAGGTCGCTTCGTCGGCCGCTCCGAGCGACGGCTCCGACCAGCAGCAGCAGGAGCCCGGCCAGGAGAGCCCGTTCCGCTTCGACTTCGGTCAGGGCCAGCAGCAGCAGTCGACCAGTCAGACGATCAAGATCGCCGTCATCCAGACCGACGCCGCCATCAACCCCGGTAACTCGGGCGGGGCGCTCGTCGACAACCAGGGCAAGCTCATCGGCATCAACGTCGCCATCGCGAGCGCCGGCGGGTCGTCCTCGGGCGGGCAGTCGGGCAACATCGGCGTCGGCTTCTCGATCCCCTCCGACATCGCCAAGCGCGTCTCCCAGGAGATCATCGACAACGGCTCCGCCACGCACGGCCTGCTGGGTGCCTCGGTTCAGGATGCCGCGTCCATCCAGGGCGCCACCACGACCGGTGCCTACATCGCCGACGTGTCCAGCGGCGGCGCGGCCCAGGCCGCCGGGCTGCAGAAGGGTGACGTGATCACGAAGTTCAACGGCATCCCGATCACGAACTCCATCGACCTGACCGCCCAGGTGCGCGCTCTCGCCGCCGGCAGCAAGGCCGAGGTCACGTACAACCGCGGCAACGCCGAGAAGACCGCCGAGGTGACCCTGGGGTCCATGCCCACGAGCTGACCCCGCCGTTCTCGCGAAGAACGCCACCCCGCTGAATCCCAGCGGGGTGGCGTTCTTCGCGGTTTCGGGCCCCGTCAGTGCAGGGGTGCCAACCGCCCGATCGCCGCGAGGGGGATGCCCACCCAGTCCGGGCGGTTGCGCGTCTCGTAGATCGCCTCGTACACGGCTTTGTCGAGCTCGAAGGCCTTCAACAGGGCGTCGTCGTCGGTGCGGGGTCGGCCGGTCGTGGCGGCGTACCCGTCGAGGAACGCCTGCTGCGCAGCGATGACCCACGCGCGCACGGCCTCGCCGTCGTCGTCGGCGACCGCGCCCGAGACGTAGTCGAACGAGCGGAGCATTCCCGCGACATCGCGCACGGCGACGTCGGGCTGCAGACGCTCGTTGATCGGGCGAAGCGGCTCGCCCTCGAAGTCCAGGAGCACCCAGCCGTTCGAGGTGGTGTCGAGCACCTGCCCGAGGTGCAGATCGCCGTGAATGCGCTGAAGAGCCGGCCACCTCACGTCGAGGGCCCTGTCGTAGACCTCGTGGATCTGCTCCTCGTAGGGCTTGAGGGCGGGCACCTCCATCAGTGCGATGGTCAGGCGGCGCTCCCAGGCGCTGTTCACCGACGACTTGTCGGCCGCACTCGGGGGGAATGTCGAGAACCGCTCGGCCAGGGCCACGTGCATGCCGGCGACACTCGCTCCGAGGGCGTACGCACGCTCCGAGAAGTCGTCGCCTGCGGCGGCGGCATCGAGCGCGACGCGCCACGCATCTTCGACGCCCTCGAAGAACTCCTGCGCGAAGGCGAGCGAACCGCTGACGGGAACGCCCTCCGGGGTCATCCAGATTCCGCGTACCTCACCGATCGCTCCGGGCACGAATGAGGCCCCGCCGGCGGCCAGCGCGGACTGGAGCTCGACGTCGGGATTAATCCCCGGATTCACCTGACGGAACAGCTTGCAGATGACGGGTACACCCGTTTCTTCACCCTCGAGACGGTAGATGATCGAGGTGTTCGACTGCTCGCCGCTGAGCACGCGGGCCGTCGTACGCGAGGCCAACGGGCGCCCGTTGGTCGCCCCGAGCGGGATGCCCCGGAAGCCGTCCTCCGGCGCCCCCACCTCGCCGCCCGCGGTGACCAGCGCGTACAGCGCGTCGGTGAAGGCGGGGTCGGTGGTGGCATCCGTCCATACCTGTCCCTCCGCTGCGGCGCCGATCAGGCTCCCCGGCGGAACCGAGCCTTCCGCCCGGCGTGCGACGGGCACCTGGTACACGATCGCCGGTTGCACGGCTTCGTCGCGCACCAGCAGCACTCGCGCGTCGGCGGCGTCGAGCGGCCAGTCGGCCACGAGAGTCAGCCGCGGGTCGCGGCCCTTTGTTCCGTACCAGCGCTGACGCGGCATCCAGACAGCGAGGAGTTCGAGGAGGTCGCCCATGCGGGCAGGCTAACGCGCCGTCGAGTCCTTCGTGCAGGTCTTGCGCGCGGCCCCTCGTCGGTGAGAGAGGGCGAGATTCAGGATGCCGACCTCTCGTCGTCGCCGCCCGGCTCGAGCTCGGGGGACTCTGCGCGGCGCTCGTGGCGCGAGAGGGCCCTGCGGGCGATCGCGCCGGTTCGGCGTCCCGCCCCCGCGAGGGCGTCACCGGCACGACGAATCCCGCCGAACGCGGCCCGCTCGAGGGGCTCGGTACCGGGCCGCGGCTCGAGGTCTGCGGGAAGCGTCGACGGGGGAGCGCCGAACGCGCGACGGGCATTGACCAGAACGCGACGACCCAGGATGTTGTTTCCCGCCCCGCCCACGACGGCGCCGACGCCGAAGGGGAGGGCCTTGCCGATCCACGAGGCACCGCCACGCGCGGCGAACTGACGCACGAACGTCGTCTTGAGCCGGTCGACGAGGGGGCCGACCATCGCGCGCGGCAGCGTCTTGGTCACCATCTCGCCCCAGTAACTGGAACGCGAGCCCCCACGGCCGGCGGCCTGAGAGGCCAGCTGCGAGACGAGGTCGATGCCCTCCTTGCCGAGCATCAGCGCGAGCACCAGCGCGCGGCCGCGATCGGGGTCTTCGACCACGACCCCGTGCACCTCGGCGACCGACTGTGCGTACAGAGCGGTCGCCTCGAGAAAGCCCACCGTCTCGACGCCGCTGAGCGCCAGGGTGACGCCGGTCCCGATACCGGGGACGACGGCGGTCGCTCCCACGGCGGCCCCGCCGGTGGTGACGGCCGCGAGATAGCGCCGCTCGAGGATCTTCAGGATCTCGTCGACGCCGGCATCCGGATGCCGGAGACGAATGCTGCGCAGGTGCGCGAGCACCACGGGGCGCTGGACCGACAGCACGCGATCGAGCATGCGGATGGTGCGCGGGTGCTCCTCCGACCCCACCGGGGGCAGGCCGCCCTTCCAGGGGGCGTCGTCGGGCAGGGTGTGAATGCGGTGCACCTTCTCAGCCATGCCTCCATCCTCACCCGGAGGGCGGGTCGGGCGGGGGTGCTTGACGGCCGCGGGGCGCGATGCGGCGTGCGCAGCCACGAAGTGCGGCCGCGAGTCGGCCCCGAGGGCGCCTGCGCACGTACGCGCCCGGGATGTCGAAGAGGACGTCATCCGTTCAGATGAAATGTTTTGCGGGGATCCACCGGCCTTTCGTTATCTGTGAGTGTGCGGGGCGCGCGACCGGGCGTCGGTCGGTGTCGGAGGGGGTTGGTAGTTTGGTGCGATGACAGCGTCGCTGCCGGAGCCCCCCGAAAAGTCCTCTTCAGATACCGAGGGCGCGGCGGCGAGCGCCGAAGCCGCGGTGTCACCCCCGGCCAAGCCCCGCGCGCCGCGTGCGACCACGCCGCGAGCTCCGCGACGCCCGACGGCGAAGGCTGCGGACGCCGATTCGGCAGAGACGCCCCAGGCGACCGCCCCGCCGCGCACCCCGCGGACGACTGCCGCGCGCGCCGCCTCGGCCGCGGAGACGACCGGCCGGACGCCCGCGGCGAAGAAACCGACCGCGCCGAAGAAGCCCGCCGCGCCGAGGAAGCCTGCTGCTCCCCGCACGACGGCGGCGAAGGCTGCGGGGACGAAGGCGGCGGCGGCGAAGCCCGCCGCTCCCAAGAAGCCCGCGGCTCCGCGTCAGACGGCTGCGGCGAAGGCCGCGGCTGCCAAGGCGGCAGCGGAGGCGGCTGCTCTCGAGCAGTCGCGGGCCGAGGCGACCGTGAGCGCGCCGGACGTCGCTATGCCGCCGCTTCTGCCCGATGACATCGTGGTGCCGCCGCGCCCGCCGCTACCGGCTGTCGGCGCGACGACCGAGAGCGACGACGCCAACGCAGAGCCCGACCAGGCGGTCGCCGAGCCGGACGCGGCGATCACACCGGATGCGGCGGACTCCGCTCCGGTTGAGGATTCCACCGAAATCTCGTCCGCTGCCGGTGACGCCGAGTCGGAGACCGTTGCCGACCCGAGCCCCGCCGATGTCGCTGTCGAGGAGCCGAATGTCGATCAGGCTCCCGCCGATGCCGCGGTCGCCGATCCGATCGTCGCCGACGTCGTTGTCGAAGA
>JAKOMY010000330.1 GCA_022702225.1 Microbacteriaceae bacterium
CGCGCGGCCCACAGCGACTCGTCGGCGTAGATGTTGCCGATACCGCTCGCCACCGTCTGATCCAGCAGCACGCGCTTGATCCCCGAGGAGGTCCGCGCCAATCGCGCGCGGAATCGCGCGACATCGAACGCAGGGTCGAGGGGATCTCGACCGATGTGCGCGACCTGCGTCGGCACGCGGGCGAGCTCCGAGCCGCGACCGCCCGCGGCTCCATCGGGAGTATCGACGAGCCGATCGACGGCGAGCGAGCCGAAGGTGCGCTGGTCGGCGAAGACGACCGAAAGCGGCCCGTGCACCGGATGCTCCAACTCGATGCGGATGCGTTCATGCCGCTCCTCCGGCGCCCCGGGGGTACGCAGGAGCATCTGGCCGCTCATCCCGAGATGGGTGACGATGGCCTCATCGTCGGCCATCGGCATCCAGAGGAATTTGCCTCGCCGCACGGCGGACGCGATGCGCCGGCCGGTCAGCTCCGCCTCGAAGTGCGCCGCTCCCCCGGTGTGCCGGGTCAGCGCCCGCTCGTCGCGCACGTCGACCGAGGCGACGAGTGCACCGGACACGGCGGGCTCGAGGCCGGCGCGGACGACCTCGACCTCGGGAAGCTCAGGCACGCGCGTCGAGCTCGCGCCACGCGGTCAGCGCCGCTGCCATCTCGGCATGCTTCTTGCTCGAGCCGACGCCCGAGGTGACGACGTCGCCCGTTGTGACGGTGGCGGTGAACCGCCGGTCGTGGTCGGGGCCGGTGGCCTCGACCACGTACACGGGTGCCGCCAGTCCCAGGCGGGCAGCGATCTCTTGCAGGCTCGTCTTCGGGTCCATCGCCGCGCCGTAGCGCTCCGGGTCGGCTAAGAGCGGTTCGACCAGGCGAAGCACCATGCCGGTCGCCGCGTCGGGGCCGGCTGACAAGAACGTCGCCCCGATGAGGGCCTCCATGGTGTCGGCGAGGATCGAATCCTTGTCGCGCCCACCGGTGAGGATCTCGCCCCGACCCAGTCGCACGTGGTCGCCGAGACCGATCGTGCGGGCGACCTCGGCCAACGCCACCGTCGACACGACGCTCGCACGGCGTTTCGCCAGGCTCCCCTCGTCGAGGTCGGGATGCCGTGTGAACAGCCGGACCGTCACCGCCTGGCCAAGCACCGAGTCGCCGAGGAACTCGAGACGCTCGTTGTGCGGGATGCCGCCGTTCTCGTAGGCGAACGAGCGGTGCGTCAAAGCAAGAGAAAGAAGCTCGGGGTCGATCTCGACCCCGAGCTTCTCGGTGAGCGCTGTGCGCTCGACGTTCTTACGCGTCACGAATCGCCGATCAGACGTCGGCGACCTTGCGGCCCTTGTACTCGAGGAAGAGCTCGGTGCCCTGCGAGTCGGTGACGACCTTCGCCTGGTGGGGACGGCTGTAGACGACCTTGCCGTTCTCGATGGTCTTGACCAGCGCGGGGGCTTCAGCCTTCCACTGCGCACGACGCGAGCGGGTGTTCGAGCGGGAGACCTTCCGCTTCGGGGGGTTACCTGCCATGACTAGCTCTTCTCTGTCTTGGGGGCGGCGCGGAGCGCATCGCCGTCGTCTGGGGTGTACTGCTGGAGCGCAGCCCATCGAGGATCGACAGGCTCCTGCTCCGTGGTGCCGGGGCTTTCCGTCAGCCTCTCGCCCGTGTTCGGGTCGAGCCCGGGGCAGTCCGGCTGACACACCGGCTGGAACGGAAGCGACAGGACAATGGCATCCCGGACCAGATTTTCAAGATCCACGTGGTCGTCTTGAACGTCGAAGTCACTCGCTTCGTCCCCAGGATACGCGAAAAGTTCCTGGAACTCGACTTCGACAGGCTCGACGATGTCGATGAGGCAGCGTCCGCACACCCCGGTGGCGCTGGTGTCCACCGTGCCCGACACGAGGATCCCCTCGTGGACGGATTCGAGACGCACATCGAGTTCGAGCATCTCAGCCTCGGGGACGGAGAGCAGGCCCTCACCCCATTTCTCGGGGGTGGGGATGTCGAGGGTGTGTTCGCGCATCTCGCCCGGGTGGCGCTCGATGTCGCGTACGGGGAGCTGGAAGGGTCCGGGTCGGCGAGTTCTCACGGTCGTCAATGCTACCCGTGCGCCCCTGAGCAAGGGCCGGGCGGACGCGCCGGCGCCGCACTCTGAGCACTCACATCACGCATAAACGCTCTCAGCGCCCACAAACGCGAGGAGCGCGCGTTTCTATGCGCGGATCGCGTTTCTGCGTGGGGGGACGGCGCGGGTCAGATGCCGCGGGCGCCGGTGTCGAGGAAGCGCGCGACGGCGGGCGGGACGTAGGGCGACACGTCGCCGCCGAGGCCGGCCACCTGACGCACGAGCGAGCTCGAGACGAGCGCGTGGGAGGGGTCGGGCAGGAGGAACACCGTCTCGACGTGCGCGAGATCGCGATTGACGATAGCCATCGGCGTCTCGTAGGCCACGTCGACCTGAGAGCGAATGCCCTTCACCAGCACCTTCGCCCCCACCTCGGTGCAGTAGTCGACGAGCAGACCCATGCTCCACGCGGCGACGATCACATCGCCCTCGACGCCCGCCTCGGCGATCGACCGCTCGAGCAGGCTCTGCCGCTGGGCGATGGGGAGCATCGCTTCTTTGCCCGGGTTGTGGACGACGAGCACATGCAGCTGATCGAACAGGCCGGCCGCTCGACGGATGACGTCGAGGTGGCCGAGGGTGGGCGGGTCGAATGAGCCGGGAACGACGGCGATCCGGGGGTCCATGCCGTCAGCCTACCGACGCGGCCCTCAGAGCGGCTCGCCGGTCAGGACTTCGCCAGAGCGGCGCGCTCCTCGACACCCACGCGGCGTTCGAGAGCGGCGGCGAGACCGGGATGCCGCAGCAGGGCCGGGTCGTCGGCGAGAATCCGCTCGCCCTCGGCGCGGGCCTCGGTGATGAGATCGGCGTCGGTGACGACCCGCAGCAGGCGCAGCGAAGAGCGCGCCCCCGACTGCGCACCGCCCAGCACGTCGCCTTCTCCGCGCAGGTCGAGGTCGACCTCGGCGAGGGCGAAGCCGTCGAGGGTTGCAGCGACGGCCTCGACGCGCGCGCGCGCCGACGTCCCGGGCGAGGCCTCGGTCACCAGCAGGCACAGGCCCGGGAGGCCGCCCCGGCCGACGCGACCGCGGAGCTGATGCAGCTGCGAGACGCCGAAGCGGTCCGCTTCGAGGATCACCATGGTCGAGGCGTTCGGCACGTCGACACCGACCTCGATCACGGTGGTGGCGACCAACACGTCGATGTCGCCGCGCGCGAAGGCCTGCATGACGGCGTCCTTCTCGTCGGAGGGCATCTTGCCGTGCAGAATCTGCACTCGGATGCCGGTGAACGTCGGCAATCGCGAGAGGAGAGCCTCGACCTGGACGACCCCCCAGCGCGTGCGCGCCCCCTCGGCCGCGGCGGCGGGCGCGTCGGCCGGTTCGTCCGTCTTCTCGTCGGCGGTGAGCTGGTCGGAGTCGATGGCGGCGCACACGACGAAGGCCTGGCGGCCCAGCGCGACCTCTTCGGCGACGCGATCCCAGACGCGGGCGAACCACGCGGGTTTCTCGGCCAGTGGCGCGACGAAGGACTGGATGCCGGCACGCCCGGCCGGCATGGTGCGGATGGTCGAGACGTCGAGATCGCCGAACACCGTCATCGCCACCGTACGAGGAATCGGAGTGGCGGTGAGGACGAGCGTGTGCGGGGAGCTGCCCTTGGAGCGGAGCGCCTCTCGCTGATCGACGCCGAAGCGGTGCTGCTCGTCCACGACGACGAAGCCCAAGTCGGCGAAGGTGGTGGTCGCGCTCAGCAGCGCGTGGGTCCCCACGACGATGCGCGCCTGACCCGACGCGACGCGCAGCGCGGCCTTTCGCCGTTCGGCAGCGGGCATCTGCCCGGTGAGGAGCGTCGGCATGATCTCGGGGGCGAGCTCGGGCCCCAACATGCGGGCGATCGAGCGCAGGTGCTGGCCGGCCAGCACCTCGGTGGGGGCGATGAGGGCGGACTGACCGCCGGACTCGGCGACCTGGAGCATGGCACGCAGCGCCACGAGCGTCTTGCCCGAGCCGACCTCACCCTGCACGAGACGGTTCATCGGCCAGTCCGCGACGAGGTCGGCTGCGAGCTGCGCACCGACGCTCCGCTGGTCCGGAGTCAACTCGAACGGCAGGATCGCGTCGAAGCGTTCGAGGAGCCCGCCGGGCGCAGCGCGGCGTTTCGTCGCCGACAGGGCCCGCACGAACTGCCGCTGCTGGAGCAGCGCGGTCTGCAGGACGAAGGCCTCGTGCATGCGCAGCGTCGCGATCGCGGGAGGGATGTCGTCGTCGCTCTCGGGACGGTGGATCTGCTCGAACGCCGCCCGGGCGGGAAGAAGTCGTCTGCGCGACCGCACGTCGTCGGGCAGAGGATCCTCGATCTCTCCGAGTCCGTCGAGCACGAGGGAGATCGTCTTCTGCACGAGAGTGCTCGGGATCGAACTCGTCGCGGGATAGATCGGAATGGGCCGCTTCGCCGTGACCTCAGCCTCGGCACGGGCTTCGGCGATGTCGTCGAACAGCTCGTAGTCGGGGTTCGTCAGCTGCGTCTGCCGGCGGTACTCGCCCACTTTGCCCGAGAAGATGCCGCGGCGGCCCGGCGTGAGGTCTTTCAAGCGCCACGGCTGATTGAAGAACGTCAGCGACATGCGTCCGTCGCCGTCGCTGATGACGACCTCGAGGAGCGAGCCGCGGCGGTTCTGCATGCGACGCTCGTTCGCGCTGACGACCTCGGCGACGATCGTGACCGGCTCACCGAGCGGCAGCGAGTCGATGGGGGTGAGTTCGCCTCGCCGCGCATACCGACGGGGATAGTGCTCGAGGAGCTCGCCCACCGTCTTCACGCCGAAAGCCTTGTCGAATGCCGTCGCCGTCTTGCCCCCGATGGCGCCGTCCAGACGCGAGGCGAGCGAGAATCCGGGCATGATCCGAGTCTAGGCAGGCCCTCGGACATCGCCGCGCGTGCGCGCACCGGGCCGCGGCGCCGGGGACTCTAGGCTGAAGAGGTGACGCGCATCATCTCGGGCCGCGCCGGAGGCACCGTCCTCGACGTCCCACCCAAGGGCACTCGTCCCACGAGCGACCGCGTCCGCGAGTCGCTGTTCGGTTCTCTCGAGTCCGCCGGGCTCCTCGACGACGCGCGCGTGGCCGACCTGTACGCGGGGTCGGGGGCGCTGGGGCTGGAGAGCCTGAGCCGCGGCGCCGCCTCCGCCGACCTCGTCGAGTTCTCGGCCCCCGCCGCCACCCTGATCCGTCGCAACGCCGATCGGGTTCGAACCGCCGGCGTCGCCGCCCCCGCTCGGGTGCACCGCGCGAGTGTCACGACGTTTCTCACGGCATCCGGCCTCGAGTGGGATCTCGTCTTCCTCGATCCGCCCTACGACCTCTCCGACGACGAGCTCACCAGAGCCCTGGTCGCTCTCGCCCCTCGGCTCAGTGCCGATGCGACGGTCATCGTGGAACGCGCGAAGCGCTCGGCCGCCCCCGACTGGGCCGCCGCGGGCTTGGAAGCCGAGCGCGACCGCGCCTACGGCGACACGACCATGTGGTGGGGTCGGCCGCGAGGCGCGTGAGCCTCAGCCGCGTCCGGCATCCCAGTCGCGGTAGGGGTCCCACCCCGAGCGACCTGTCCACGGCCGGCCGTCGACGGTCAGCGCGTGGTCCCCGCGCGTCACGACCGTCCCCACGCGGCGACCGAGCGGGTCGGCATCCATCGGGAAGGTGACGAGGAACCCGTGGTCTTCTCCCCCGCCGAGAGCGCGTCCGGGGTCCGCACCGAGGGTCGCGGAGTCCAGGGCGATCGTCACGCCCGACGCGTCCGCCAAGCGCGTGGCGTCGAGCACCAGGCCGTCCGAGATGTCCATCATCGCGGTGGCCCCCGCGTCCGCCGCCCGAAGGGCTTCGGCGATCGG
>JAKOMY010000370.1 GCA_022702225.1 Microbacteriaceae bacterium
TCGAGGACCGCGCGCAGGTGCTGCTCGAACTGGCTCGTGACCGCTCCGTCCTGCGTCCAGTGGCCGCTGTTGTGGGGGCGCATGGCGAGTTCGTTGATGAGGATGCGCTCGTCGCTCGTCTCGAAGAGCTCGACGGCGAGCATGCCCGTGACACCGAGCCCCTCGGCGACGGCGACGCCGATCTCGGCGGCCACGCGCTGCACGCGGGCGTCGGCGCGAGGAGCCGGGGCGACGACCTCGGCGCACACGCCGTCGCGCTGCACGGTCTCGACCACGGGGTAGGCGCGCACCTCGCCCGAGGGACGACGTGCCACCTGCTGGGCGAGTTCGCGCGTGAAATCGACGAGCTCCTCGACCAGGAGCGAGCCGCCGTTGCCGTCCTCGGCGAGGGCGGCGAACCAGTCGTCGGCTTCGGTCGCGGCCGACACGACGCGCACGCCCTTGCCGTCGTATCCGCCCCGCGGCGTCTTCACGACGGCGCGGCCGCCGTGGGCGTCGAGGAAGTCCTGCAGCTCGGATGCCGCGGACACCGCCGCCCAGTCGGGCTGCGGGAGCCCCAGCTCGGCCATCTTGGCGCGCATGACCAGCTTGTCCTGCGCGACCCCGAGGGGCGCCGGCCCCGGGTGGACGCTGACACCGGCGTCGACGAGGGCGGCGAGCACATCTTGCGGCACGTGCTCGTGGTCGAAGGTGATCACGTCGACGTCGCGGGCGAAAGCCAGCACGGTGTCGGCGTCGCGGTAGTCGCCGACCGCTGTCGCGGCGAGCGCGGCCGACATGCCCTCGCTCTCGGCGAGGACGCGGATCTCGACCCCGAGCTCCACGGCGGGCGCGATCATCATCCGCGCCAGCTGTCCGCCACCGACCACTCCGACTCGCAGCGCCATGCCGCTCCTTCCGTCGGCATCCATTCTGTCTGGCCGCCCGCGGGGACGCGAGCCGGACGGATGCCGACACGGCTTCCGCGACGAAGCTGCCTGCCGGCGACGGTTGGGGCTCTGAGGGGCGAGGCTCGGCTCAGACGCCGCCGACGGCCCCCGAGCCGAAGGTCTGCGCGTCGCGGTGCGCGAGGATCTGGTTGACCTCGACCTGGTCGACCAGCGTCTCGTGCACCAGAGCCGCGTGCGGGATGTTCTTCAGCCGCAGCACCGGCTCGACGCCGTTCGAGAGCGAGAGGGTCCCGGCTCCCCACATCCGTTGCAGGATGCCGCGGCGCATCTGGATCGCGTATCCGCGTACGTGCGAGATCTCGCGACGGTTCGCTCCGAACGGGCCCGAGCGCTCGATCACGCGGCGCGTCGTGATGGTCCACGTGTGCGACAGCCACACGAGGTACGGAATCACGGTGAGCAGCAGCACGAGCAGGCCCGCCGCCGTCAGGAGCATCCAGTTCTCGTAGGGCGCGGGGAGGTTGTCGTAGAAGTAGGCCGTGGCCCCGGCGACCCCGATCAGCACGAGGGCCGACCAGAACAGCCGCCGCGCGTGCGAGCGCAGGCGCGCGATGCGCAACTCGGGCGCAGCCGTGCCCGGCGCCGGCGTGCGCGGGCGCCCGATCGAGTTCGACGGCTGGGTCACGGTCTCATTCTGCGAGACGGAGGCGCCCGCGTGCCGCCGCCACGCGGAGCGCCGCGCCGTCAGCGCACGTGGACGACGTCGCCGGCCGAGACGACGGTCTCGATGGTGCCGGCTTCGACGACGAGGCGACCGTCGCGGTCGAGACGCGCCGCGGTGCCCTGGAGCGTCGACCCGTCGGGCAGGGCGACGGTCACCTCTCGGCCGACGGTGGCGCAGAGCTTCTCGATCTCGTGGTGGACGCGCTCGACGTCGTCGTGCACGAGACGGGCCAGGGTCTTGCCGAGATCCTCGAGGTAGTCGGCGAGCAGTCGGTCGTCGTCGCACTCCGCACCGATCGCGGCGAACGAGGTCGCGGTCGTCACCGGAAGATCGGTCCGGCCCATCCGGGTGTTGACGCCCGCCCCCACCACGACGGTGTCGGGTGCCCCGGGGACGACCTCGGCCAGGATGCCGCAGATCTTGCCCCCGTCGACGAGCACGTCGTTGGGCCACTTCAACTCGGCCGTCCCCCCGTGGCCGGTGAGCTGGGCGCGAACGGCGCGGGTCATGGCCGCACCGGCCGCGAGCGGGATCCACCCGCGCTGCTCCGCCGGGATCATCGTCGCATCGACGACGACCGAGACGGCGAGGGCGGTTCCGGCCGGGGCCGTCCAGGTTCGGTCGAGGCGCCCGCGCCCGGCGCGCTGGTCGTCGGTGACGAGGAGCGACAGGTGCGGCCAGCCGCCGGGGTCGGCCGCGACCGCGGCGATCACGTCGGCGTTGGTGGAGTCGGTCGTCTCGACGACCTGCACGCGGGGGCTGTGGGCGGCGGCTTGCGGGTATCCAGCGGCGGGGATCGGCATGAGCACACCCTAGGGAACGGCCGGGTTCCCGGCATCCGCTTGCGTTCTCCTCCGCGGCGCGACAGGGCGGGGCATAGGCGGATGCCACAGCGCCCCGCGCATTCGCTTGTGCGCACCCTCCAACGCGGGCGGCGATGCGGTCGCTAGGGTGGAAAGCGTGACCGACCAGCCCGATCTCTTCACCACCGCCGGCAAGATCG
>JAKOMY010000384.1 GCA_022702225.1 Microbacteriaceae bacterium
AACGCCAGTCATCTTTTGCTTGACGCCGCACGTAAGCCGCACTACTGTCACAACGAACCCGCAGAACCGACCCGTGACAGCGCCGCCACGAGGCTCCCCGGAGTCCGCCGCGCCCGCCCGAAACGACGGCCCCCTCGTTCACCGACCGGCGGGACGCCGGTCGTCCCGACCACCCGCCGGCACCCGCCGACGACTCCACCGCCTCGCGGTGGAAGAACGGAGCACCCATGTCCCCCACCTCGCGTCGCGGCCTGACGGCCCGCATCGGAGTCGCCGCTCTCGGCGTCGGCATCCTGGCAGCCGCGGGCGGCGGCAGCGCCTTCGCCGCCGATGAGGACACCGTCGACGTGCAGGTCGAGATCGCCCCCGCGGCCGAGCCCGGCGTCCTGGCCCTGACCGTCGCCGACGATGCCACCACCCTCACCGAGGGAGAGGCGTCGGGCACCGACCGCACCTTCACGGGCACGCTGCCGACGGTCACCGTCACCGACACCCGCCTTCCCGAGAACGTCGACCCGGAGGCGTACTGGTACGTCATGGGCGCCATCAGCGACTTCGCCGGCGACGCCGGCCAGCCCGCGATCTCGTCGGCCGACAGCTTCGGCTGGTACCCCACCATCGTCGCGGGCGACTCCGCGCTCGTCGCACCCGGCGACCCCGTCGACCCGGGCATCGGCGGCTTCGTCGACGCCGAACTGCTCGCCAACGCCGACAACTCCGCCGCCGCCGCGGGTGGGGCGTACTCGGCCTCCGCCGGCCTCGTGCTGCAGACGCCGGCGACCGTCGCGCCCGGCGCCTACTCGGCGACCATCACGCTGACCCTGCTCGAGGGGTGAGCGCCGCGATGAGGGCGGCGCTCTCACGCGGAGGGTCCGCCACGGTGGCCGGGCTCATCGTGGCCGCGGCCGCGATCGCCGCGGCCCCTCCCGTCCTGGCGGACGACACCGCCGGCTCGGTCACCTGGTCGGTCACCCCGGCCTCGGCCGAGGGAGCGGACGGTCGACGGGTCATGCAGGTCGAGATCGATCCGGGCCAGCGCGTCACCGAGCATCTCGCCGTGAAGAACTTCAGCGAGAGCGAGGCGACCTTCGCCCTCGACGCGGCGGACGGCTACTACACCGAGACCGGGCGCTTCACGATGCTCCCGGCCGATCGCACCTCGGTCGATGCGGGCACCTGGATCACGATCGAACCGTCGGTCACGCTCGCTCCCCGCGAGACGCGCGTCATCTCGTTCGAGATCGCCGTGCCGCCCAACGCCACCCCGGGCGATCACGCGGCCGGGGTCTCGGCATCCGTTCGCTCCACCTCCGCGGGAGCGGACGGCACGAAAGTGGGAGTGGACAGCCGCGTCGGCTTCCGCGTCTCGACCCGTGTGACGGGCGAGCTCGCGCCCGCCGTGGGTGTCGGCGAGGTCCGCGCCGAGTACACGCCGTCGTGGAACCTTTTTGCGCCGGGGTCGATCACCTACGCGTACACGGCGGAGAACACCGGGAACACCGCTCTCGCCGTGGCCGACGCGGTGGAGTCGACGACGACGGAACGCGGTGTGCTGCTGCCCGGCGAATCGCGGGACGTGCGAACCGAGCCCCAGCCCGCGTGGCCGCTCTTCCTGCTGACGAAGGACGTGACGGTGGATGCCGCGGTGCCCGACTCGACGCTCGCCGCGACGCCCGTGACGCAGAGCGTCACCGTCTGGGCGGTGCCGTGGCTGCACCTCGCCGCCGCGGTCGGGCTCGCCCTCATCGTCGCAGCCGCCGCGTCCGGGCGTCGCCGTTCCCGCCGGCGCCTCGACGACCTCGTGGCGCGCGCCCGTGAAGAGGGTCGGCGCGAGGCGGTGGAGGTCTCATGAGCGACACGCTCTTGTTCCCCGCGGCCGTCGCCGACGACGGCGTCGGCATCACCGTCGAGATCACCCCCCTGCCGAGCGCCACCTGCACGGTCGACTGCTCCCCACCGCCCGGCGCGGGTCCCGGATCCCCCGGGGGCGGCCTGCCCCTGACCGGTGGCGAGATCGCGTCGGTCCTCCTCGCGGTCGCATTGGTCGGAGCGGGTCTCACGGCGACGGCGTGGGCGCGGTGGCGTCGACCGAGACCCGAGCAGAACTGATCGGCCCGACGACGGCACCACCCTGCGCCGCCTCGCGCGAGCGGCGGTGCCGTCGTTCGATCGCCTGTCCGGCGTAGGACGCGGCGATGATCAGCGCAGCACCGATCAGCCCGGGGGCACCGACCGCCTCGCCGCCGATGGCGACGCCCACGGCGAGCGCCCACACGGGCTCGGTGCCCATCAGGATGCTCGCGCGGGTCGCCGAGGTGCGCCGCACAGCCCACAGCTGCACCACGAAGGCGAACACCGAGCACAGCAGCCCGAGGAAGAGCACGTCGATCCATCCGGATGCCGAGAGCTCGGCGGCCGCACGCGGCAGGTCGGCGCCGGCCACGGCCGACGAGGCGAGGGCGCACACGAGCAGCTGCACGAACACGACGGCGAGGGTGCTGTCGTGTCGACCACGGGTGAGGTGCCCGCTGGCGGTGACGTGGACGGCGCGGACGACCGCCGCGGCGATGACCAGCACGTCGCCCAGGTTGGGCGCACGAAGGCCACCTCCCGAGACGAGCAGGGCGACGCCGACCACCGCGGCGACCGCTGCGACGAAGTACGACCGCGGGAGCCACGAGCGTGCGGCGACGCTCTCGAGCACCGGGGTGAAGACGAGGGCGAGACTGATGA
>JAKOMY010000122.1 GCA_022702225.1 Microbacteriaceae bacterium
GAGAGGAACTTCGTCGCCGAGTGCACGACGATGTCGGCCCCGTGCTCGATGGGGCGGATGAGGAACGGCGTCGCGATGGTGTTGTCGACCACGAGAGGGATGCCGTGGCGCCGCGCGACCCGGGCGACGGCGTCGATGTCGACGACGTCGTTCTTGGGGTTCGGGAGGGTCTCGGTGAAGATCACCTTGGTCTCGGGGCGGATGAGGGCGTCCCACTCCGCTTCGTCGGTGGGGTCCCAGACGTACTCGACGGTCACGCCCATGCGGGCGAACGTGCGGTCGAAGAGCACGCGGGTGCCGCTGTAGATGCTCGCGGTCGAGACGATGTGCTCGCCGCTGCCCGCGAGACCCAACAGGGCGATAGTGATCGCCGCCTGGCCCGAGCCGACGACGATCGCGCCCGACCCGCCCTCGAGGGAAGCCAGGCGGGCTTCCGCTACCTGGTTGGTCGGGTTCGCGTTCCGCGAGTACAGGTGGCCCAGATCGGCACCGGCGAACCGATCGGTCGCCTCCTGGAAGGAGTCGAATCGGTAGGCCGCCGACAGGTGCACCGGCGTGATGCGCGAGCCGTGCGTGAGGTCTTCGATCTCGCCCGCGTGCACCTGCCGCGTGGCGAAGCCGAAGCCGTCCCACTCGGAGTGCGGGGGAGCGGCCTCAGCCACGCGAACCGACCACTTCCTGCGGGAGCAGCGAGCCGAGCCAGCGAGCGATCTCGCGCGGTCCGGAGCGAGGCGCGGTGGCCTCGACGTCGGGGTTGTAGTTCGTGTTCGTGTTCACGTCGTAGGTCACGGTGCGGCCGTCGCGCGTCTCGATGAACTCGATACCGGCGATACCGACGCCCTCGGCCGCGAGGAAGGCGAGGAAGCGATCGATCAGGACGGGATCGACGTCGTCGCGACGGCGGAACAGCGGCTCGGGCTCGACTCCGTCGGCACCCGGAACCGCGCACGCCTCGGCGGGGCACAGCTCGAAGCTGCCCGCGCTGGTGTCGACCCGCACGGCGTAGACGAATTCACCGGCGACGAACTCGGCGCGCGTGATGAACGGGGCCTGGGCGACCAGCAGCTCCTGCAGCAGCGTGATGCCGTCGGGGGAGGGCTCGAAGTCGGAGCTGCCGACCCACGCAGCGAACTCGTCGACCGAATCCCAGCGCCGCACGCCGAGGCCCTTGCCGCCCTGATTGTGCTTGCTGATGAAGGGCTCACCGAAGTCGCGTGCCGTGGCAACGAGGTCGTCGGTGCCGAACACGGCGACCGTGCGCGGAACGTCGATGCCGGCGTGCCGCAGAGCCGCATGCTGAGCGACCTTGCTGACCTCGAGCTCCAGAACGTCTGCGCCGTTGATCACGGTTCGACCCCACGACGCCAGCCAGCGGAGAACGGCGCGACCGAACTCTTTGCTGTGCGCGTGATCGCGCGTGTGCGCCGATGCGCTCAGACGCGACCAGAACACGCCCTCGGGAGGCTCGACCGCGAGGTCGATCGACCCGTCGGTGAGGAGCCACTCCTCGAACGGCACCCCTTCTGCCTCGAATGCCGCCGCGAACGGCGGGATCCACTGGGGATTCTCGTGGATGACATAGACCTTGCCCGACATGCCGCCAGGCTAACCCGCACCCCCGACATCGCGCCCACTCCGCGTCACGTAGCGACACCGGGTCGTGGCATCCCTAGGCTCGTCTCTCGGAAAGGGGATGCCATGACCTCCGACTACATCGACGCCAACCGCGCCAACTGGGACGAGCGCGCGACGCTGCACGCTGCCCGGGATGGCTCAGGATACGGAATCGCACGCTACATCGACGACATCGAAGCGCTGTCGGACGTGGTGCGTTTCGACCGGCCGCTGCTGGGCGACATCGCAGGAAAGCGAACGGTGCACCTGCAGTGCCACATCGGCACCGACACCCTGTCGCTCGCCCGCCTCGGCGCGAAGGTGACGGGACTCGATTTCTCCGAGAACGCCGTCACCGAGGCCCGTCGGCTGGCCGCTGAGGCGGGCGTCGAGGTCGATTTCGTCCGATCGGATGTTCGGGATGCCGCTGACGTCCTTCCCCGTGGAGCCTTCGACCTCGTCTATACGGGCATCGGCGCTCTGTGCTGGCTGCCGTCGATCTCCGAGTGGGCCGGAGTCGTGGCCGACCTGCTCGCACCGGGCGGGACGCTCCACATCCGCGAGGGGCACCCCGTCCTGTGGGCGATGAACGAGGACCTGCCGGGCTTGTCGCTGGCGTTCCCGTACTTCGAGCAGGCCACCCCGTTGGAGTGGGACGACGACAGCACGTACGTCGAGGTGGCCGCACCGCTCACGTCGACGAAGACCTACGAGTGGAACCACGGCCTGGGCGAGATCGTCACCGCGCTGCTCGAGCGCGGCCTGCGCCTCGACACCTTGGTCGAGCACGACAGCGTGCCGTGGGAGGCGCTTCCCGGCCGCATGAACCAGCGCCCCGACGGCGAGTTCGCGTTGACCGAGCAGCCGTCGGTCGTACCGCTGAGCTACACGATCAGGGC
>JAKOMY010000155.1 GCA_022702225.1 Microbacteriaceae bacterium
CAGCCGAGGTCGCGGCGGCGCAGAGCAGGGTGATCGCGGCGCCGGCGCCGAGCATGATGAGCGCCGGAGAGACACCGAGTGAGCGGGCCAGGTCGCTTCCGAGCTGCAGCTGATCGAGGCCGCGTGAGACGAGAAGGGCCAGAACGACGCCCGCCACCGCGAACGGGAGGAGTTGCGCGGCCACGTCGGGATCGCGCCGCTCGAACGAGCCGACCGCCCAGAAGCGGAACGACTCGAAGGTGTCATCGTCGACCAAGGTGATGATCCGGACGACGGCGCCGAGACAGGCGCTGAGCGCGACGCCCGCGAGAACGAGGCCGATCGCGTCGTCACGGCGGTCCCCTCGAGCCGCCAGGTGGACGAGCAAGGATGCTCCCGCCGCACCGGCGAACGCGAACCAGACGTATCCGCTCGCCGTCGCGACGCCGAAGAACCCGATGGCGACGACCACTCCCAGAGCGGCCCCCGCGTTCACACCGAGCAGGCCCGGGTCGGCGAGGGGGTTTCGTGTGGCGGCCCGCATGAGCACTCCCGCGACGCCGAGGCAGGCCCCGGCGAAGATCGCGGTGAGCGTGCGGGGCAGGCGCAGCTCGTAGACGATGACGCCCACGGCATCCCGTCGATCCGTGAGGAGGGCGGACCACACCTCGGAGGGCGCGAGAGCACGCGACCCCACCGCGAGGCTCGCGAGGATCAGAAGACACAGGATGCCACCGACGGCGAGGGTGATCGAGAGAGCTCGAGCACGCGAGGAGCGTCGTCGGCGTCCCGGGAGAACCACGCCCGGGGCGACGGACGGGTGGACGTCGAGCATGCGGGTAAGGATAACCTAACCCCGTGACTCTCTTTCGTTTCTCGTCCCACCGTGCCCGTTTTCGTCCCCGACATCTGCTCGCCACCGGGGTCGTCGCGACCGCCCTGGCCCTGGCCGGGTGCGCCGGCCCCGCGACGGGGCCCTCGACCGTGGATGCCGAGGCCGGCTCCACCGGGCAGTGGATCGTCTCGCGAGACCTCGAACCCGGGATGGGCTCGCCCGAGGCCGATGGCGTCTTCCCCCGCGAGGTGACCCACTTCGCGGGAACGACGAAGATCGCGGCCGAACCCCAGCGCATCGCGGTCGTCTCCACGGGGCAGCTCGACGCGCTGCTCTCGCTCGGGCAGGTGCCCGTCGCCGCAACCCGCGCCGAGAACAGCGGCCTCGTGCCGCAGTACCTCCGTGAGGCGCTTCCCGACAAGGCGGCGGCGCTCGATGCCATGGCCGATATCGGCGAACGCACCGAGCCCGACCTCGAAGCGATCGCACAGGCCGCCCCCGACCTCATCCTGATCAACTCGACCCGGGGCGCGCAGCTCTACGACGCCCTCTCCGCCATCGCACCGACCGTCGTGACCAAGGGCAACGGCGTCAATTGGAAGAGCGACTTCCTCCTCATCGCCGACGCCCTCGGGGACGAGGGGGCCGCGCGCGGAGTGCTGGACGACCTGCAGGGCGAAAGCGCTGCCTTCGCCCAGACGCACCCCGCCGGCGAGCCCACGGTGTCGTTCCTGCAATCGACCGGCGACCGCACCCGCATCATGGGACTGCCGTCGTTCGCGGGAGGTATCGCCCAGGACCTCGGCCTGGGGCGCCCGGCGTCGCAGCAGTTCGACGAGACGTCGCAGGAGATCAGCGCCGAGCAGATCGACCTGGCCGATGCGGACCGCGTCTACTACGGCGGAACCGGGCAGGGGCGGAGCTTCATCGAGAGTGCCCCGCTCTGGCCGACCCTCGGCGCGGTGGCGGACAAGCGAACGGTCACCGTCGACTTCGACCCGTGGTTCATGAACGCCGGGCCGATCGCCGCGCGTCTCGTCCAAGAGGAGATCATCCGGACCGTCGGGGACTGACGAACGCCGCAGACACGAAAGCGAGCGCCGGACCCCCTCGCCTGGGGTCCGGCGCTCGCCGTCAGGATCGGTCGATCATCGACCGCTCGGAAGCGCGGATGAACGCGCGTCCGGGAATTACATGGTGGGGGGCATCAGCACCGAGTCGATGAGGTACACGGTGGCGTTGGCCGTCTGGACGCCACCGCAGATGACGTTGGTCGAGCCGTTGACGGTGATGGCGTCACCCGAGCCGGCGACGGTGACGTCCTGGCCCTCGACCGTGGCGTGCGTGCCATCGATCTCGCTGGGGGTGAGCTGGCCGGGGATCACGTGGTACGTGAGGATCTTGGTCAGCGTGGCGGAGTCGGTCTTGAGTCCGTCGATGGTCGCGGCCGGGATCTTGGCGAACGCGTCGTCGACCGGGGCGAAGACGGTGAACTCCGAGCCGTTCAGCGTGTCGACGAGGTTCACGTCGGGGTTGAGCTGGCCGCTGACGGCCGCGGTGAGCGTCTTCAGCAGCGGGTTGTTCGAGGCGGCGGTGGCCACCGGGTCAGCGGCCATACCGGCAACCGAGCCCGAGCCCGAGGGAACGGCGGCGGCGTAGTCGGCGCAACCGGGGCCGACCAGGTTCGCGGCGGGGTCCATGGCGCTGGACGACATCGACGGCGATGCCGACATCGAGGGCATCGAGCTCTCTTCGGTGGTCGATCCACCCGAGGTGGTGCCGCCCGAACATGCGGTGAGAGCGAAGGCCGAACCCAGAACGAGGGCGAGACCAGCGACAACGGGCTTCTTGTTGGTGAGCATGACATTCCTCCGAAATCATCCGGATCGCGTCTGCGACCCGTCAGGGACACCCCGGTGCGAGGGGCGGTTCGCCGTGGAGCGGCTTACACAGGGTCTTCGGGACCCCCTCGCGATCGGATTGCGAAATGTTGCGAATTCGGCCGCGCGCAGGTGTTGTCAAGCATGAAAAAGCCTGATGAGAAGGTCGTAAATATTCTTGAGAATGTTTTTGAACCGCGTCACCGGATGCTGCTTCGCCTCGGGGTGGCCGGGTAACGGTTTGCCCATATCTGTTCCGCCACGCGTGTGCGCTCGCGTGGGCGCGCGCGAGAGGTAGGCAATGATGGATGCCATGGTGATCGACGGTTTCGACCTTCCCGACGACGGGGTGGAGAACGCCGACCACGTCGGGAGTCTCCTGCTGCGCGTGGCCGATGGCGATCGGGCGGCCTTCGCGGAGCTCTACGACTCACTGTCCGCTCGCGCCTTCGGTCTGATCCTGCGCGTGCTCGTCGACCGCTCGCAGAGCGAGGAAGTGCTTCAAGAAGTCTTCTTGGAGATCTGGCAATCCGCCGGGCGCTTCACTCCGAACAAGGGACAGGGAAGATCGTGGGTTCTCACGATCGCTCACCGTCGAGCGGTGGACCGCGTGCGGTCATCGCAGTCGAGTGTCGATCGAGACGTGCGCGCGGGCTTCCGGGATATGGACGTCGCTTACGACGCCGTCTCCGAGAAAGTCGAACTGAAGATGGAAGGGCGGCGCGTCGTCGATGCACTGGCGGCGCTCCCGGACGCTCAGAAGGAAGCACTCACGCTCGCTTATTTCGGCGGGTACAGCCAAAGTGAGATCGCGACCCTGGTCGGGGCGCCGCTCGGTACGGTCAAGACACGAATGCGTGACGGATTGTCGCGGTTGAGAATCGAGATGGGGGTGGACAAGTGAACGAGAGGGATTTCGCCGACCTCGCCGTCGGACACGCGCTCAATGCGCTCTCCGAGGCAGATGAACGCGCGTACCAGGAGGCTTTGGCGGGCAACCCGCATTGGGACCACCACGTCCGCGATGCAGCCGACGCCGTCGCCGCCATCAGCGCCTCCGTCGAACCCGTCGAGCCCCCGCCCTCCGTGCGGGCCTCGCTGTTCGCGCGTATCTCCGAACTGCCGCAGGAGTCGGTCGGCGTCGCGACCCTTCCTGCCTCATCATCCGCCGACGAAGACTACGCCGCCGCTGGTGTGACGCCGATCGAGCCGGAGCGCGAGACGGCGTCGACCGGTGTGTCTGCGGCATCCGGTTGGGGACCCCGCCGGTGGTTCACCCTCGCGGCTTCGTTCGCGGCCGTCCTCGTTCTGGGCTTCGGGGCCGTCACGGTCAGCCAACTGGTCTCACCGCCGGCCTCCGTCGTCGCTCTGAGGTCGATCGAGCAGGCCCCCGACGCCCAGTCGGCGTCGACCACCCTCCCCGACGGAACGGTGGCGACCGCGCACTGGTCGCCGTCGACCGGGCAGAGCGTGCTCGTCACCGACGGGATGCCGGCCCTCGCCGCCGACAAGACCTACGAGCTGTGGTTCGTCCGTGGCGACACCCCGATCGCGGCCGGGACTTTCGAGCCCGACGAGGCGGGGAAGGCTACGGCGGTCCTCCAGGGAGAGATGCACGCGGGAGACGTCATCGCGGTGACGATCGAGCCCGCCGGCGGATCGCCCGACGGGACGCCGAGCACCGCCCCCGTCGTGGTCGTCGCCACGGCTTGATTCCTCGTGCCTCCTCGGCCGCTCGCGGGGACAGGCGAGCGGCCCGGGGGAGCAGATCGACGCTCTAGCCTGGATGGATGAGCGATTCCCCCCGCGAGTTCCACAAGCCGGTTCGGCGTCCCGCCGAGCTGTTCGATCGTCTCTTCTCCGCGGAGGATCCGGCCGAGGTATCGCGGGTTGCGCACAGCACGGCGCAGGCCCTGCTGTCGCGAGTGCGGGCCGATCCGAGCGTCGACGTGGTCGAGCGTCTCATCGCCTTCACCGACGACCACGGCATCGACGACATCGCCGAGCTGTGGTCGCGCTCGCCCGCCCGATCGCTGCCCGGGGCGCTCTGGCGGCTCTACCTGCTGCAGCTGATGATCCACGATGACGCGGCGACGGCAGCTCTGCTGTACGAACGCGGACGTGTGGAGATCACGACGGTGGATGCCGTGGTCGCCGGCGCCCCCGCCCCCGCGGGCCCCGAAGAACTCGTGCGGTTGATCGACACCATTCTGCGTGGGCTCTTCGAAGGGGACTTCGCCGTCGCCCTCGACCGCGCAGCGGCGTTCTGCCGTGTGCAGGCCGCGGGTTCGACACACCTGGCCGACGACTACGAGAACACCGAATCGGAACGGGCCTCGGCCTTGACGACGCGGGCCCTGCGCCTCGCCACCTACGCGGAAGACCTCTCGGCATCCGCCGCTCTCTGGCGCCGTGACGCGCTGACCTGAGCGGAAAAGATAAGTGCCGGACCGCAGAACGCCTCTCGGCGCATGGCCGCTCATAGCGGCAGAAGATGGAGCCCGGGGTTACTGCGGCCCGGCTATAGGAGTGTAACAAGACCCGCCTGCGGACATTCCCTTCCGCGGCCCCGTTGACAAGGCTCGGGCGTGTCGGTCGTGCGGCGTAGGCTCGCCCCATGGCTTGGCGCTTCGCTCTCGTGATCGACCCCGTGGCATCCGACGTGGAACGCAACGACTACGCCGACACCCTGCGGGAGATCGATCCCGACGGCCCTGCTCTCGGTGTGGGCGAGCTGAGCGCACAGCGCGGTGACGGGATCTTCGAGAGCCTCGGCGTCGTCGACGGGCACGTTCAGGAGGTCGAACCCCACCTCGCGCGTCTGGTGCACTCGGCTGCGCTCTGCGACCTCCCCGTGCCGAACCTCGCGCAATGGCGCGTCGCGATCCAGCGCGCCGCGCGCGCCGCGGGCGAGGGCGAGAACGTCATGAAACTGCTCCTCAGCCGCGGTGTCGAGCACGGGCCCGCCCCGACCGCCTGGGTGACGCTCGCCGACGCCCCCGACAACGACCGCGCACGCTCCGAGGGAGTCCGCGTCGCGACGCTCGACCGCGGCTACGCCCTCGACGTGCCCGCTCGCGCTCCCTGGCTCCTGCTCGGGGCGAAGACGCTGTCGTACGCGGTCAACATGGCCGCGATCCGCGAGGCGAAGCGACGCGGTGCTGACGACGCCGTGTTCGTCACGAGCGACGGTCATGTGCTCGAGGCGCCCACGGCATCCGTCGTCCTGCGCTTCGGGGATCGTTTCGTCACGCCGGAGCCGCAGGCCGGCATCCTGCATGGCACGACGCAGCTCAGCCTGTTCGCCTTCCTCGAGGGCCGCGGCTTCGCCACGACGTACGAGACGGTGCCGGCCGAAGATCTGACGAGAGCGGATGCCGCGTGGCTCCTCTCGAGCGTCCGGCTCGCGGCCCCGATCCGTTCCGTCGACGGCATCGAGGTGGCGCTCGACCGCGCGTTCACCGACGAGCTGAACGCGTACCTGCTCAGCCCGCGCGACTGAGGGCTCGAGAGAACGACGAAGGCCCCGCCGGAGCGGGGCCTTCGCATGAGAGCTGGTTATCCGAACCGGCCGGAGACGTAGTCCTCGGTCGCCTGGACACTCGGTGCCGTGAAGATCGACGCGGTGTCGTTGTACTCGATGAGCTTGCCCGGCTTGCCGGTGCCCGCGATGTTGAAGAAGGCCGTCTTGTCGCTGACGCGCGAGGCCTGCTGCATGTTGTGCGTCACGATGACGATCGTGTACTCGCTCTTGAGTTCGCCGATGAGCTCCTCGATCGCGAAGGTCGAGATCGGGTCGAGCGCCGAGCAGGGTTCGTCCATCAGCAGCACGTCGGGTGAGACGGCGATCGCGCGCGCGATGCACAGACGCTGCTGCTGACCGCCCGAGAGGCCGCCGCCGGGCTTGTCGAGGCGGTCCTTGACCTCGTTCCACAGGTTCGCGCCCCGCAGCGACTTCTCGACGAGGGCGTCGGCGTCGCTCTTGGCCATGCGCTTGTCGTTGAGCTTGGCGCCGGCCAACACGTTCTCTCGGATCGACATGGTCGGGAACGGGTTCGGGCGCTGGAACACCATGCCCACGTGGCGGCGCACGAGCACGGGGTCGACGCCGGGGCCGTAGAGGTCGTCGCCGTCGATGAGAACGCGTCCCTCGACGCGCCCGCCGGGAATGACCTCGTGCATGCGGTTGAGAGTGCGCAGGAACGTGGACTTGCCACAGCCCGACGGCCCGATGAACGCGGTGACCGAGCGCGGCTCGATGTCGATCGAGACGCCCTCGACCGCGAGGAAGTCGCTGTAGTAGACGTTGAGGTCCTGGACCTCGATGCTCTTGGACACGAGTGTGTGCCTTTCTGGGCTCAGCGCGCCTTGGGCGCGAACACCGCCGCCACGATACGGGCGATCAGGTTGAAGATGACGACGAGGACGACGAGAAGGAAGGCCGCACCCCAGGCGTTCGCCTGCGAAGCGTCGATGTCCTGCCCCGGGAAGCTGTACGCGGTGTACGCCATGACGGGCAGTGTCTGCATGGGGCCCTCGAACGGGTTGGCGTTGAAGTTGTCGGTGAAGCTCGCGGCGATGAAGATCGGTGCGGTTTCCCCGACCACGCGGGCGACGGCCAGGACGACACCGGTGATGATCCCCGATGCCGCGGTGCGCAGCACGACCTTGATGATCGTCGCCGAGCGGGGCACGCCGAGAGCGAGCGAGGCTTCGCGCAGGTCGGCGGGGACCAGACGCAGCATCTCCTCCGTGGAGCGGATGACGATCGGGATCATGAGCACGCACAGGGCGATGGATGCCGAGAACCCGCTGAACGCCTTCGGTCCGACGACCAGGCTGAACAGAGAGAACGCGAACAGACCCGCGACGATCGAGGGGATGCCGGTCATCACGTCGACGAGGAAGGTGATCGCGCGGCGCAGCGGGTTGTTCGGCTGCGCGTACTCGACGAGGTAGACCGCGGCGAGGACGCCGATCGGCACCGAGATGAGGGCTGCGATCCCCGTGATGATGAGCGTGCCCGTGATGGCCTGCCAGGCGCCGGCAGTGGCGACGACCTCGAGCGTGTCGGGGTTGAACGCGGTGCCGCCGACCTGCGTGACGAAGTTCCAGTTGACGACCGCCAGGCCCTTGGACACCACGGTCCACAGGGTCGAGACGAGCGGGGCGACCGCGAGCAGGAACGCGACGGTCACGAGTCCGCGCACGACCCGGTCCACGGCCTTGCGGCGGTTCTCGACGATCGAGGAGCCGACTCCGATGGCGATCAGGTAGAGCACCGCGGACAGGACGAGCCACGCCGCGAGGTTGAATCCCCCGAGCAGGAACTGGACTCCGGCCACGACGATCGCGACCCCGAGCAGGAGCGCGGGCTCGATGAAGCGGGGGAGCTGGCCGCTGGTCAGTGCCAGGGGAGAGGAGGACGAGGGGGCCGTGACGGTCATGAGCGCTTGCCCTTCTTGCGACCCTTCGCACCGGGACCGGTGGCCCCGATGATGTAGCGAGCGAGCATGTTCACCGCGAGCGAGACGACGAACAGCATGAGACCGGTGCCGATGAGCGCCGAGCGCTGCAGGTCGGTGGCGATCGGGAAGTTCAGCGCGATGTTGGCCGCGATGGTCTGCGAGTTGTAGCCGTCGGTGAGCAGCAGCACCGAGTAGATGAGGCTGGGCGAGACGATGAGCGCGATGGCCATGGTCTCGCCGAGCGCGCGGCCGAGGCCCAGGAGCGTGGCCGAGACCATACCGCTGCGTGCGTAGGGGAACACCGCGAGACGGATCATCTCCCAGCGTGTCGCGCCGAGGGCGAGGGCAGCCTCTTCGTGCAGGCGCGGGGTCTGAAGGAAGATCTCGCGGGTGATGGAGGTGACGATCGGGAGGATCATCACGGCGAGCACGACGCCACCGGTGAACATCGTCGAGCCGGTGGTGGACACAGGGCCCTGGAAGAGCGGGATCCAGCCGAGGTACTGGTTGAGGAACTCCCCGACCGGTACGAGCAGGGGGCGCATGACGATGATGCCCCACAGGCCGAAGACGATCGAGGGGACCGCGGCCAGCAGATCGACGATGTAGCCGAGGAAGCCGGCGATGCGGCGGGGCGCGTAGTGCGAGATGAACAGCGCGATCCCGATGGCGACCGGGGTGCCGATGACCATGGCGATGAGGGCGGCCCAGATGCTGCCGAAGAGCAGCGGACCGACGTACTCCCAGAAGTTCGTCCAGCTGCCGTTCTGGTACCCGGCGAGATCGCCCTCGGTCCAGTTGCCGGTGATGGCGGGGATTCCGCGGATGATCAGGAAGATCGCGACCCCGGCGAGGATGATCATGATCGACACGGCGGCCGTGGTCGACAGCCCCAGGAAGACGGAGTCTCCGACGCGGCGCTTGCCGACGATCGACGTCCGCGGCGGGGGAGGGGAAGACGGGGCGGTCTCTGTGTCTGCGACGGTGTCAGTCACGGGGGATCTCACGCTCGGCACGGGTCATGGGTTCTCCTCGGTCGGGTGTTCTCTGAGGATGTCGGCTCAGCGGAGCATTCGACGGTGTCGACCGCTCCGATCAGCCCGGCCCGACCCGCACGCGAGGTGCGGGCCGGGCCGAGTCCGAAGAGATGTTTACTTGATCGACGCGAGGGTCTCGGCAGCAGCCGAGAGCACCGAGTCGGGCAGCGGCGCGGAGCCGGCGTTCTTGGCAGCGACCTGCTGGCCGAGCGTGCTGGTGACGAAGCCGAGGTACGACTTGACGAGCTCGGACTGCTTCGCGTCCTTGAACGTGGTGCAGGCGATCGCGTACGACACGAGCGGGATCGGGTAGGTCTCAGCCGTGAGCTTCGAGTAGTCGAACTTCTTCGACAGGTCGCCCGCGACGCCGTTGCTGGCGTCGACCGCGGCAGCGGCGAAGGTCGCCGTGACGGCCTCGGGGCTGTAGGCGATGGCGGTGCCGTCCTGGATGATCGACGCGGCGTTCAGGCTGCCGATGGCGGAGTGGTCGGCGTAGCCGATGGTGCCGGTGCCGGCCTTGACGGCCTCGACGACGCCCGAGCCGCCCTTCTGCTTCGACACGTTGCCCTCGATCGGCCAGTCCTTGCCCGCGGGCTTGGTCCAGACCGACGACTGCGTCGCGGCGAGGTAGTTGGTGAAGTTCTGCGTCGTGCCCGAGCCGTCCGAACGGGCGACGGTGGTGATGGCGCCGGCGGCGAGGGCCGTTCCGTTGTCCTTCGTGATGGCCGGGTCCGACCAGTCGGTGATCTGCAGGGCGAAGATCTTCGCGATCGTCTCACCCGAGAGCTTCAGGCTGGTCACGCCGGGGATGTTGAAGATGATGGCGACACCGTCGAGGTAGACGGGGATGTTGACGCCGCCGTCGGTGCAGAGGGCCTTGGACTGGGCCGTCTGGTCGGCGTTCAGCGGCGAGTCGGAGCCGGCGAAGTCGTACGCGCCGCTCAGGAAGTTGGTGACGCCACCGCCGGAGCCCTGCGACTTGTCGTAGTTGATCGTGACGCCCTTGGCCTGAGCGTTGTAGGCGCTCGTCCATGCGGCCTGCGCGTTCGCCTGGGCGCTCGAGCCACCGGCCGTGATCGTGCCCGAGAGGTTCGGGTCGACGGTGAACGCGACGTCGGACGAGGTCGACGTGGGGGTCGAGCCCGCGGCGTCGCCGGAGCCCGAGGTGCCGGCGCAGCCGGCGAGTGTCAGAGAGGCCACGGCGGCCACGGTGCCCAGCTGGGCGAGTCGGGAGAGCTTCACGGTGTGAATCCTTCGCATGTCGGGAACAGGAACCCGGTGCAGGGTTCGTCGTGAACGGTAAACAGCGACGGAGAACAGACTGCGTTGCACGGGTGAACGGGAGGTGAACCGGGGCGGCCGTCCCGGGGTGTTTTCCTGGGGGTTGTACTGTTCACCTCCGTGACGACCTCCGCTTTCGAAGCTCAGGCCCCGCTGGACCGGACGGGGGCTGCGCCGCCCGCGCGCACTCTCATCGACATCCTGACCGACGTCGCCGCTCGGCATCCCGAAGCCTCCGCGATCGACGACGGGTCGGGTGCCCTCAGCTACCGCGAGCTGCTGGCGCGTGTGTGGCGGACGGCAGCGGCTCTGCATGACGCCGGAGTGCGGCGGGGTGACCGGGTGGGCGTGCGCATGCCGTCCGGCTCCAAGGAGCTGTACGTGTCGATACTCGCGGTCATGGCGGCGGGCGCCGCCTACGTGCCGGTGGATGCCGACGATCCCGACGAGCGCGCACGCCTGGTGTTCGGCGAGGCCGGGGTGCGCGGCATCGTCGCGGGGGAGGGCGAGTTCGTGGCGACCGAGGGCGACCTCGTTCGTCTGTACGACGGAGACGCTCCGCATCCGGGCACGAACGCCGTGCCGATCGTCGCCCCGCCCACGGCCGACGACGACGCGTGGATCATCTTCACCTCGGGTTCGACCGGCGTCCCCAAGGGCGTCGCGGTCTCGCACCGCTCGGCGGCTGCCTTCGTCGAAGCGGAGGGGCGCGTCTTCCTGCAGAGCGAACCGCTCGGACCGGGGGACCGTGTGCTGGCCGGGCTCTCGGTGGCCTTCGACGCCTCGTGTGAGGAGATGTGGCTCGCCTGGGGTCACGGTGCGTGTCTCGTGCCGGCTCCCCGTTCTCTCGTGCGGTCGGGCGAAGACCTCGCGCCCTGGCTGCTCCGCCAGGGGATCACGGTCGTGTCGACCGTGCCGACGCTCGCGGCGATGTGGCCGGCGGACTCGATCGAGAACGTGCGCCTGCTGATCTTCGGCGGAGAGGCGTGCCCGCCCGAGCTCGCCGCGCGCCTGGTGGCCGAGGGACGCGAGGTCTGGAACACGTACGGACCGACCGAGGCGACGGTCGTGGCGTGCGCGGCTCCGCTCGACGGCTCGCTGCCCGTGCGCATCGGTCTGCCCCTCGACGGCTGGTCTCTCGCGGTGGTGGATGCCGAGGGACTCCCCGTGGCGGAGGGAGAGGTGGGCGAACTGATCATCGGCGGTGTCGGTCTCGCCCGCTATCTCGACCCGGCGAAGGACGCCGAGAAGTACGCGTCCATGCCGACTCTCGGGTGGGAGCGGGCCTATCGCTCGGGCGATCTCGTGCGCTTCGAGCCCGAGGGTCTGGTGTTCCAGGGGCGCGCAGACGACCAGGTGAAGGTCGGCGGCAGGCGCATCGAGCTCGGAGAGGTGGAGTCGGCCCTGCAGGACCTTCGCGGTGTCAGCGCCGCCACCGTCGCCGTCCGCACCACCGAGGCGGGCGTCCCGGTGCTGGTCGGCTACCTCGTGATGGAAGAGGGAGCCGAACTCGACCGCGCCGCCGCTCGCGCCGCTCTCGCAGAGCGCCTCCCCGCCGCGACCATCCCGCTTCTGGGTGTGGTCGACGCTCTTCCCGTGCGCACCTCGGGCAAGGTGGACCGGGCGGCTTTGCCGTGGCCGCTCCCCGGTGTCGAGGCTCCCGCCCCCACCGACTTCTCCCTCGATGAAACCTGGCTGGCCGAGCAGTGGCAGGCCGTCCTGGGCCTGCCGGTCACCGAGCGCAAGGCGGACTTCTTCGATCTGGGCGGCGGGTCGCTCGCGGCGGCCCAGCTCGTCTCGCGCATCCGTGCACGCGTGCCCGAGTTCTCGGTCGCCGACATCTACGACGTGCCCCGACTGGGGGCGATGGCCAAGGCGCTCGGACCGCAGCTCGCCGACGAGACCCCCGCCGAGTTCCACCGCGCCGAACCGACGCCGCGCACGACCCAGTGGGCGCAGACGCTGCTCGGTGTGCCGCTCTTCGTCCTCTCGGGGGTGCGGTGGCTGCTCTACCTGCTGACCGCCTCGGCGATCCTGCGGCTCGTCCCCGGCTTCGACGTCCTGCCGACGGTGCCGTGGCCGGCTCTCGTGGTCGGCCTCGTCGTCTTCGCGACGCCGTTCGGGCGCATGGCGATCGCGGTGGCATCCGCTCGCCTCCTGCTCGCGGGCCTGCGCCCGGGCGACTATCCGCGCGGAGGGTGGGTGCACATCCGCCTGTGGCTCGCCGAGCAGATCGCCGACCAGGTGGATGCCGTGGGTCTCGCGGGCGCCCCCTGGGTGTCGTACTACGCCCGCGCTCTCGGCGCGCGAATCGGTCGCAACGTCGACCTGCACGCGCTGCCGCCGGTCACGGGAATGCTCGTCGTCGGCGACGGAGCCTCGATCGAACCCGAAGTGGATCTGACCGGGTACTGGATCGACGGCGACCTCGTGCGCATCGGGGCGGAAGCCACCGTGGGCGCCCGTTCGACCCTCGCTCCCGGAACGCGCATCGGTCGCCGCGCCGAGATCGCGCCGGGATCCGCGGTCTTCGGCCGCGTCAAGGCCGACCAGTCGTGGGCCGGGTCTCCGGCTGTGCGCGTGGGCGGCACGGCGAAGGGCTGGCCGACCGAGCGCCCGGCGTCGCCCACCCGCTGGCTCTGGGCGTACGCCGCGTCGGCGGTCGTCCTGGCGCTTCTACCGCTCGCGTCGTTCACCGTCGGTGGGCTCGTCGTCGCGCAGGGCATGCGCGGCGCGAGCGATCTCGCCCAGGCAGCCGCGGGGGCCTTCGCCTGGCTCGTTCCCGGCGTCGCGGTCACGGGCCTGGTGTTCGCGGCATCCGTGGTCCTTCTCGTGCGCGTGATGTCGATCGCTCTCACGGAGGGAACGCATCCCGTGCGAAGCCGCGTCGCCTGGCAGGCGTGGACGATCGAAAGACTCCTGGATGCCGCCCGCACGGTGCTCTTCCCGTTGTACTCGTCGCTGTTCACCCCCGTATGGCTGCGCCTGCTCGGTGCGCGCGTGGGCCGCGACGTCGAGGCGTCGACGGTGCTGCTCATCCCGTCGATGACGCGGATCGAGGACGGGGCGTTCCTCGCCGACGACACCATGGTGGCCTCCTACGAGCTGCGAGCCGGCTGGCTGCGGATCGGGCCGGTGCGCATCGGCAAGCGCGCGTTCCTCGGCAACTCCGGCATGGCCGCTCCCGGACACCGCGTTCCGCGCGATGGGCTGGTCGCCGTGCTGTCGGCCGCGCCGCTCAAGGCCAAGGCGGGCTCGTCGTGGCTCGGCTCACCCGCGGTGCGCCTGCGCCGGAGGTCGGCGGAGGGCGACGAGTCGCGCACCTACCGGCCGACGTCGGCGCTGCGTCTCGCGCGAACCCTCTGGGAGCTGTGCCGCTTCGTGCCGGTGGTCGTGACGTGTGCGCTCGGTCTCGGCGTGATCTTCGCACTCGCTGCACTGTGGCAAGGCCTGGGCCCGGTGTGGACGCTGTTGCTCTCGGGCATCGTGCTGCTCGCGGCGGGCGCCGTGGCGGCCGGCGTGTCGACGGCGGCGAAGTGGGCGATCGTTGGCGTCATCCGCGCGGGGGAGCAGCCGCTGTGGTCGAGCTTCGTGTGGCGCACGGAGGTGTCGGACACCTTCACCGAGATGGTCGCCGCCCCGTGGTTCGCGCGCGCGGCGGCGGGCACGCCGGCGCTCGCCGTGTGGCTGCGCACTCTCGGCGCGAAGATCGGGCGCGGGGTGTGGTGCGACAGCTACTGGCTGCCCGAGCCCGACCTGGTCACTCTGGGGGATGCGTCAACCGTCAACCGCGGATGCGTCGTTCAGACGCATCTGTTCCATGATCGAATCATGAGTATGGATACCGTCGAGCTGGAGCCGGGGTCGACCCTCGGTCCGCACAGCGTCGTCCTTCCCGCCTCGACGCTCGGCGCGCATGCGACCGTGGGCCCCGCGTCGCTCGTGATGCGCGGGGAGACGGTACCGGTCGGCTCGCGGTGGAGCGGCAATCCCATCGGTCCGTGGCGTGCGGTGAAGGTGCGCGCCTACCAGTCGACGACGTGAGCGTGGTCGACCGGTACGCCCCGCAGAGCGGCGACCTGTCGTACGACGTCGAGTCGTACGACCTCGTGATCGGTTACCGCGTGCGCACCAATCGCCTCGAAGGCGTCGCGACGATCGTCGCGGTCGCCCGCGAGGCGGTCTCGTCTTTCGCCCTCGACCTCGTCGGCCTCCGCACCTCGCGCGTGCGCGTCGACGGTGCGAGCGCCCGGTTCTCGGCCGGTCCCCGCGTCCTCCGCGTCACCCTGCCGCGCGCGCTCGCCGCGGGTGATCGTTTCGAGGTCGAGGTGGCCTACGCGGGGGCCCCGGCTCCTCGCCGTTCCCGGTGGGGAACCCTCGGGTGGGAGGAACTGACCGACGGCGCCCTCGTCGCCGGCCAGCCGACCGGCGCGCCGACCTGGTTCCCCTGCAACGACCGCCCGGACAACCGCGCGCGTATGCGGCTCGAGATCACGGTCGACGAGGGATACGTGGCGGCGGCCACGGGGGTCGCCGGTCCGAGCGTGCGGCGAGGTGGTCGGGTGACGACCACTTTCGTCTCCGACGTCCCCACGGCCACGTATCTCGCGGCCGTGCACGTGGGGCGCTATCGCACGCGCCAGCTCGAGGGCACCGGTGACTCGCTCGTGCCCGCGGTCACGGTCACGGCCCCTCCGGGACTCAGCGCGGCCGTCGATCGGGCGTTCGCGACGGTGCCCGGCATGCTGCGGGCCTTCGATCGGTTCTTCGGGCCCTACCCCCAGCAGGCGTGCACGCTCGTGGTGACCGCCGACGAGCTGGAGATCCCGCTCGAGGCCCAGGGGTTGGCGGTCTTCGGCATGAACCATCTGGTTCCCGCGGCGCAGCGCCTCGTGGCGCACGAGCTGGCGCACCAGTGGTTCGGCAACAGCGTCGGCATCGCCCGGTGGAGCGACATCTGGCTCAACGAGGGCTTCGCCTGCTATGCCGAGTGGTTGTGGTCGGAGACTTCGGGTGGCGCGTCCGTCGAGTCGTGCGTCGCAGACTTCTACGCCCGTCTCGCCGCCAAACCCCGCGATCTTCTTCTCGTCGATCCGGGCCCCGACGACATGTTCGACGACCGCGTCTACAAGCGCGGCGCCCTGACCCTGCACGCTCTTCGGCGCACGCTCGGCGACGACGCGTTCTTCGAGCTCCTGCGATCGTGGACGGCGGAGCATCGGCACGCTCTCGTGACCACCGACGATTTCCGCGCCGCGGTCGAACACGCCGGGGGAGCGGATGCCGCGGCGGTGCTGTCGCGGTGGATCGACGACGTGGCTCTGCCGGCGCGACCCTGACGGTCGAACCGCAGCACCATCGCGACTCGCGGGACCGGACCGATGGCCTCGGCCGGCGGAGCCACCGGGCAGAGCATCGGGCGGTTCGGCGCACCCACCCACGGCGCCTCACACCGAGACGTCGTCCGCGCGCGCCTCCACGGCCACCGCGAGCACGACGCCGTCGGGACCGTCGAGGTCCCATCCGCGCCAACGCCGTTCGCGCGCACCCGCCTCGCCGTCGTCCCCCGCCTCAGCGCTGTCGGACGAGGGCGACCGCACCCGGGCCGACCACCGCGCACCGTTCAAGGTCACATCCACGCACCGCGGATCCACGCCGAGTGCCCGGCCGTCCGCCTTGAGGACGGCCTCCACCCGCGCCCACGCCCGGGCCTGCTCGCCCCCGGCCGCACGGTGCTCTGCCTCCGCCCGCGTGGCGCTCGTCTCGAGGCCGGCCGGCCGGTCGCACACCACGGGGGGAAGAACCCGTTCCAAGCCGGCCGCGTTCCCGGGCACCGCATCCACACCGACGCTCTCGTGCCCCGACGCCGTGGCCACGACGGCCCAACCCTCGGCGTACGACACCGAGGCCGCGGCATCCGCCCCCTCCACGCGCACGCGGCCGTGGTCCGCACCGCACGCGGGGCAGCGCGACGTGATCCGCGCCCCCGGCAGCAGCTCGGCGAGCAGTGCACGCGAGACGTCCCGGCGCTTCGAGCCCGCGGGAACCTCGCGCCACGCGACACGGATGCCGGCGGGAAGCGTCACACCTTCGGCTCGTGCGTCTCGATGGCCACGATGCCGGCACCGGGATGCTCGACCGGAATGTGCACGACCGAGAACGCGGCGGGCTCGAGCGCCGAAGCACTGCCCAGGTAGGAACCGCCCATGGTCCCGGTCGCGAGCGCGAGCTCGTGCAGGATGTCGGGGAGCACCGGCCGATGGCTCGACACGACCACCGGTTTGCGGGCGCGCACCCGCTCGCCGATGAGGGTGCGCGAGTCGGCGCGTCCCTCTTCCCACGCGTCCTGACTGACCGCGTCGGTCAGGTGGATGCGCTGGCCCAGGGCCTGGGCGAGGGGTGTCGCCGTACGAATGCATCGCTCCGCCGGGCTGGAGTACACCCGCCGCACGCCGAACGCGAGCAGGGGTCCGACGATCGCCTCGGCTTGGCGGCGACCGCGCGGGGTCAGCGGCCGCACGCTGTCGGAGCCGTCCCATTCCTCACGCGCGCGTGCTCTCGCGTGGCGCAGCACGACGATCGGGAAGGTCGGCAGGGCCCCATCATCGACGATCCGCGTGAACTCGTCGAGGATCTCGATGTCGACGGGATAGGAGAGGTTCTTGCGCGCCTTCTTCAGGCTCACCCACTCGATCGCCGCGACCTCTTTGTTGGGGACGAACGTCGAGCTGCGCACGGCGGCGTCCGTCGCCTCCGCCGCCCAGTAGTGCACGATCTTGGTGCGTGAGCTCGGCATCCGGTATCTCGAGACGCCCACGGGCACCCCGAGCGAGACCCGGATGCCGGTCTCCTCGCGGATCTCGCGCACGGCGGTCTCGGCGAGCGTTTCGCCGGGGTCGACCTTCCCCTTCGGGAGGGTGAGGTCCCGGTACTTCGTACGGTGGATGAGCAGAACGCGGAGCTTGCCCTCCACGAAGCGCCACACGACGCCGCCGGCCGCGTAGACGGCCGTCTCGGGTTCGGCCTTCGTCACCGCGCCGTCCGGGCCCGGCGCTTGCGCTGCACGAGCGCCATGGTGTGCTCCTGCAGATCGATGAGAGGCGCACCGGACTCGTCGACGCTGTGCCGCGTCCACTCTCCGTCCGAGCCGAGGTGCCACGAGCTCGTGCCGTCGTCCATCGCGAGGGTGAACAGCGTCGTGAGCTCTTGCACCTGAGCCGGGTCGACCACGCGCACGAGCGCCTCGACGCGGCGGTCGAGGTTGCGGTGCATCATGTCGGCGCTTCCGATGAAGACCTGCGGGTCGCCGTCGTTCTCGAAGGTGAAGATGCGCGAATGCTCGAGGTAGCGACCGAGGATCGATCGCACCGTGATGTTCTCGCTCATTCCGGGGACGCCCGGCTTGATCGAACAGATTCCGCGCACCCATACCTCGACGGGAACACCGGCCTGGCTCGCGCGGTACAGCGCGTCGATGATCTCCTCGTCGACCATCGAGTTGACCTTGATCCGCACGCCGGAGGGCTTGCCCTCGAGCGCGTTGCGACGCTCCTTGTCGATGTGACGCAGCAGCCCCTTGCGCAGGTGCAGGGGAGCCACGAGAAGACGCTTGAACTTCTTCTCGATCGCGTAGCCGCTGAGCTCGTTGAACAGGCGCGTGAGGTCGCGGCCCACCTGGTCGTCGACGGTGAACAGCCCGAAGTCTTCGTAGATGCGGCTCGTCTTGGGGTTGTAGTTGCCCGTGCCGACATGGCTGTAGTGGCGCAGGCGACCCTCTTCCTCGCGGATAACGAGCGCGAGCTTGCAGTGGGTCTTGAGCCCCACCAGACCGTAGACGACGTGGACGCCGGCCTTCTCGAGCTTGCGGGCCCAGACGATGTTGTTGGCCTCGTCGAAGCGCGCCTTGACCTCGACGAGCGCGAGGACCTGTTTGCCGGCCTCGGCGGCGTCGATGAGCGCCTGCACGATGGGGCTGTCGCCCGACGTGCGGTACAGCGTCTGCTTGATGGCGAGCACGTGCGGGTCGCGGGCGGCCTGCTCGAGGAAGGCCTGCACGCTCGTCGCGAACGACTCGTACGGGTGGTGCACGAGCACGTCGCCCTTGCGGATCGCACCGAACAGGTCGGCGCGTCCGTTCTGCTCGGGCGGCTGGAAGGCCAGCGCCGTCTTGGGCACGTGCGGCGGGTAACGCAGGTCGGGGCGGTCGATGCGCGACAGGTCGAACAGACCGCGCAGGTCGAGGGAGCCCGGCAGCCGGTAGACCTCCTGCTCGGTGATGTCGAGTTCGCTCAGCAGCAGCGAACGCGTGACGTCGTCCATGTCCTCGGTGATCTCGAGGCGGATGGGGGGACCGAAACGACGACGCAGGAGCTCGGCCTCGAGCGCCTGGATGAGGTTCTCGGTCTCGTCCTCCTCGATCGTCATGTCCTCGTTGCGCGTCAGACGGAACGCGTGGTGGTCGAGGACCTCCATCCCCGGGAACAGATCGCCCAGGTGGTTCGAGATGAGTTCCTCGAGCGGCAGGTAGCGCACGCCGGGTCCGTCCCCGCCGATCTCGACGAAGCGCGGGAGCATCGGCGGCACTTTGAGACGCGCGAACTCCTGGCGGCCGGTGCGAGCGTTGCGGATGCGGATCGCGAGGTTGAGCGAGAGCCCCGAGATGTAGGGGAACGGGTGCGCCGGGTCGACGGCGAGCGGCATGAGCACCGGGAAGACGTTCCGCTGGAAGTACTCGGTCAGGCGCGCGGCGGTGTCCTCGTCGAGCGACCCCCACGACACGACCTCGATGCCGGCTTCGGCGAGGGCGGGACGCACCTTCTCGGTCCACGCGGCGGCGTGACGCAGTTGCAGGCGGTGGGCCTCGGCCGAGATGTCGGCGAGCACGTCGAGCGGGGCGCGGCCCACGTTGGTGGGAACGGCGAGCCCCGTGACGATGCGCCGCTTGAGGCCCGCCACCCGCACCATGAAGAACTCGTCGAGGTTGCTGGCGAAGATGGCGAGGAAGTTCGCCCGCTCCAGGACCGGGACCGTGGGGTCCTCGGCGAGCTCGAGCACACGCTGATTGAACGACAGCCAGCTGATCTCACGGTCGAGGTAGCGGTGGTCGGGCAACTGGTCGTCTTCGGCCTCTACGGCCTCGTCGAAGTCGTCGTCGTCGGCGTCGCCGAGGCCGGCATCGAGCGAGTCGTGTTCCATCATTCCCACATCATTGCAGGGGTCGGTGACACGGGGGTGAACACGCGGTGCGTGCGACCTTATGCGGAGGGGGATGCCGCGGCGGGGGCGTCGTCTTCGTAGACGTTGAACCGGTAGCCGACGTTGCGCACGGTGCCGATCAACGACTCGAGGTCGCCGAGCTTGGCGCGCAGGCGTCGGACGTGGACGTCGACCGTCCGCGTGCCGCCGAAGTAGTCGTAGCCCCAGACCTCGCTGAGCAGCTGCTCGCGGGTGAAGACGCGCGACGGGTGCGTGGCGAAGAAGCGCAGCAGCTCGAACTCTTTGAAGGTCAGGTCGAGGGGGCGACCGTGCACCTTGGCCGAGTAGCTGGCCTCGTCGATGACGACGCCGGACGCGTGGATCTTCGAGCCCGTCTGCGACTGCGCGAGACGCCCGGTGACCAGGCGGATGCGGGCGTCGACCTCGGCGGGGCCCGCGGTCTCGAGGATGACGTCGTCGACGCCCCACTCGTTGTTGACCGCGGTCAGTCCGCCCTCGGTGAGCACCAGGACGAGGGGCACCGTGACGCCCGTGGTGCGCAGGATCTTGCACAGCGACTTGGCGCTGGCCAGGTCGGCCCG
>JAKOMY010000159.1 GCA_022702225.1 Microbacteriaceae bacterium
CGAATCAACGGGGGCGCGGTGAGCGCATCTTGGTCGGGTCGACACCCTTCGGAATCGGCAGCGACGACAACCCCTGCGACACCGACGAGACGCGCTTGATGACGGCGGCCATCGTGGAGCGGTCGACCTTCTTCGGCAGCGCCTTGATGGTCGAGGCCAGCTTGGCGATCGGCACCTCGTCGTCGCCGTGACCGACGTAGAGCACGGTGACGGGGACGCCCGCCGCGACACGCGTCACGCGGGAACGCTCCTCGCCGACGAGACGCGTCAGTCGGCTGCGGTTGCCCTCGCCGATGAGCACGACGCCACCGCGGCCGATGGCGCGGTAGACGGCCTCCTGCGTGCGGGGGTTGACGCCGATCGGCGCCTCCGAGGCCTGCCAGTTACGACCGAGAGAAGACGACAGCACGTGCCCGGTCGCGCCGGGCATGCCGTCGATCTTCTTGTACATGGCCGTCGTCGAAAGACGCGTCATGGTGATCATCGAGGCCAGGATGCCGGCCAGCAGACCCGTCACACCCCAGAGGATGACGCTCCATGCGGCGAGCGGCGGGATGAGGAAGCCGACGAGCACGCCGAGGGCGATGCCCACCAGCACGATTCCGGCCAGCAGGAACGGCAGCCACCTGTACTCCTTCTGCGTGAAGGTGTACAGGGTTTTCAGCTGCGAGAAGAAGCCCGGACGCTTCTCGGGCGTGGTGGTGCGAGCGGCCATGAAATTGATTCTATCTTTGCCGCGAGACCTTCCTCCCCAGCGGACGGTTCCGCCGGATGGTCCCCGCTTCCGACTTTTCTCGACACGCGGTCGGAGCGGTTCCGCCACCATCGCGGGATGAGCAGCTCCACGGCATCCGTTCTCGCCGAACCGTTCGATGCGTACCTGCGGCGTCGCGCGCGCAGCACCGTCCCCCTCACCGCGGGGGAGGCGGTGACTGCGGCCGTCGGCCTCCTTCGCGGATGCCGCGGGGCAGCCGCCGCTCGAGAGGGAACGACGTGGTGGCTGACGGCGACCGGCTGCCCCGTGGCCGTGGACGACCCGGGCGGACCGGACGGCGTCGCCGCGACGGCGGAGAGCCTCGCGCACCTCGCCGAGATCGCCGCAGACCCGTCCACCCGCGACATCCTCGGTCGAGCACGAGAGAGCGTCCTGACCCGCCCTCCCCGGGATTGGGATGCCGTCGAAAGACGCCTCTTCTCGCACGCGGCGCCTCTGCCTCTCGTCCTCGGCCCGCTCATCCCGTCCGCCGAAGCGGCACCGCCTTCAGCCGAGCGCGAAGGTGCGATGGCGCGTGTGCTCGAGTTGGTCGACGCCGATCTGGCCGAGGCGACGCGCAGCGCTCTCGGGGGGATCCGCGAGCGTTGGCGCACGTCACGGATGCTTCGACTCGCGACCGTCGGAGGGGGCCTCGCCGTGATCGCGGTCATCGGCTTCTCGCTCATTCCGGCGGAGCACAGCTCGGCGCCGTCCGCATCCGAACGGACGCTGATGGATCCCGCACCGACCTCCTCCACGCCGTGGCTGTCGGACCCGCCGCCGGTGGATGAAAGACGCCCGCTCTCCGATGACGTCGAAGAGATCGCGCGGAGGCTCTTCACGGACATCGCCGGATGCCGCGACGACAAGGCCTGCGCGTCGTCCTATGAGGAGAATTCGGTGTTCCCGCGGGAGCCTCTCCTCGCGGATGCCGCCGCGGGGGAGATCGAGGTGGTCGACGACTTCGGGGGAGTGACCGTCGTACGCGTCGACGCCGCAGGATCGACGCAGTACGTCACTCTCGTGCGGCAGAACGAGAGATGGCTGGTCCGCGCCGCCAGAACGGTCGCGGACCAGCCATCATGAGCTGGTGCTCGGCGGGATCAGATCCCGAGATCACCCTCGAACTGCGCCGCCTCGAGGCGAGCCTTGACCGTCCCGAGGAAACGGGCCGCGTCGGCACCATCGATGATGCGGTGATCGTACGACAACGCGAGGTACACGTACGAGCGCACCGCGATGGCGTCCTTTCCGTCGACCGAGACGATTCCCGGCTTCTTCACCACGGCGCCGAGGCCGAGGATCGCCGACTGGGGCAGGAACACGATGGGCGTGTCGAACAGCGCGCCGCGCGAACCGGTGTTGGTCAGCGTGAAGGTGCCACCGGCGAGCTCGTCGGGCTTCAGCTTGTTGTCACGCGTGCGGGCAGCGAGGTCAGCGATCTCGCGCGCGAGCTGGGCGATGTTCTTGTCACCGGCGTCCTTGACCACCGGCGTCAGCAGGCCGCGCTCGGTGTCGACGGCGATCGAGACGTTCTCGTGAGCCGGGTAGACGATCTCGTCGCCCTCGACCGTGGAGTTGATGATCGGGTACGCCTTGAGGCCCTCGATGGCCGCGATGGCGAAGAACGGCAGGAACGAGAGCTTGTCGCCCGTCTTCTGCTGGAACTCGCCCTTCATGCGATCGCGCAGGGCGGCGAGCTTCGTCACGTCGACCTCGACGACAGTGGTCAGCTGGGCCGTGGCCTGCATCGACGCGACGGCGCGCTCGGCGATGACCTTGCGCAGACGCGACATCTTCTGCGTGGTACCGCGAAGAGGCGAGACCTCGACGGGGGCGGCAGCGGCGGGAGCCGCAGCGGCGGGAGCCGCAGCCGGAGCCGACTTCGCGGCCTCGGCGGCCTTGAGAACGTCTTCCTTGCGGATGCGTCCACCGACGCCGCTGCCCTTGACCGAGGCCAGGTCGACGCCCTGCTGCTGAGCGAGGCGACGCACGAGCGGGGTCACGTAGGTGATGTCGTCGTTCGACGACGCGGCGGGAGCCTGCTCGACGGGCTTCTCGGCGGCGGGGGCGGGAGCCGCAGGCTTCTCTTCCGCGGCGGGGGCGGGCTGCTCGGCAGGCTTCTGCTCGGCCGCGGGCTGTTCCACCGGCTTCTCTTCGGCGGCGGGCGCCGGGGCCTCGGGCTGAGCGGCCGGGGCCGCACCGCTGCCGATGCGCGCGAGAGCGGCACCGACGTTGACCGTCTCGTCCTCCTGCACGAGGATCTCCTGCAGCGTGCCGGCGATCGGCGAAGGGATCTCGGTGTCGACCTTGTCGGTCGAGATCTCGAGGAGGGGCTCGTCGACCGCGACGTCATCGCCGACGGCCTTGAGCCAACGGGTGACGGTGCCCTCGGTGACGCTCTCACCGAGCTCCGGAAGCTTCACCTCGGTCGAGTCGCCGGCGGCGGCCGGAGCCGACTGCTCGGCGGGAGCCGCCTGCGCGGCCGGAGCGGACTCGGCGGGAGCGGCCTCTTCCGCGGGCGCGGACTCCTGCTCGGCGGGAGCCGCCTGCGGGGCGTCGTCGACGACGCAGCGCCCGAGCCGTCGCCGATCTTCGCGAGGACCGCGCCGACCTCGACCGTCTCGTCTTCTTGGACCAGGATCTCCTCGATCACGCCCGAGATGGGCGAGGGGATCTCGGTGTCGACCTTGTCGGTCGAGATCTCCAGCAGACCCTCGTCCTCCTGGACGGTGTCACCGACCTGCTTGAGCCAGCGGGTGACCGTTCCCTCGGTGACGCTCTCGCCGAGAGCGGGGAGGACGACGGAAGTGCTCATGGGTATGTCTCCTTCGTACCGGATGCGGTACCTAGCTTAGTGACCGGTTGCGGTCAGAGTGCGTGCAGGGGCTTGCCCGCGAGGGCCAGGAAGGCCTCGCCGAGCGCCTCGCTCTGGGTGGGGTGTGCGTGGACGAACGGCGCGATGTCCTCGGGGTGGGCTTCCCAGCCCACCGCGAGTTGCGCTTCCGAGATCAATTCGCCGACGCGATCGCCCACCAGGTGGGCACCGACGACGGGCCCGTCGACACGCCGGACGATCTTCACGATGCCCGAGGTACCGATGATCTCGCTGCGGCCGTTTCCGGCCAGGTTGTATTCGTACGCCTTCACGGCATCGGATCCGTAACGATCCTGAGCCTGCGCCTCGGTCAGTCCGACGGACGCGACCTCGGGGTGGGAGTAGGCGACGCGGGGTACGTCGACATCGGGAACGAGCACGGGCGAAAGACCCGCGATCTCCTCCGCGACGAAGATGCCCTGCTGGAAGCCGCGGTGCGCGAGTTGCAGACCCGGCACGATGTCACCCACGGCCCACACGTGGGCAGCGGCGGTGCGCAGACGCTCGTCGGTCTGGACGAAGCCTCGGTCGAGCACGACCCCGGCCTCTTCGTAACCGAGCCCGGCGGTGACGGGACCTCGCCCGACCGCGACCAGGACGTAGTCGGCCACGAGTTCCGAACCGTCGTCGAGGGTCACCGTCACGGAGCCCGCGGTCTGCGCGAGCGAGGCGAAGCGTCGACCCAGCTGGAAAGCGATCCCGCGCTTGCGGAACGCCCGCTCGAGAGCCTTGCTGGATGCCACGTCCTCCGCCGGCAGCAGATGCGGAAGCGCCTCGATGATCGTGACGTCCACGCCGAACGAACGCCAGACACTGGCGAACTCGACGCCGATCACGCCACCGCCGAGAACGATCACGCGCTCGGGGATCACGTCGAGCTCGAGCGCCTGCTCGCTCGTCAGCACACGTCCACCGACATCGAGACCGGGCAGGCTGCGGCTGTACGAGCCGGTCGCGAGAATGACGTCGGTGCCGCGATAGAGGTCGTCGCCGACGCGCACCGCGGGTCCGGCCTCGAGGAAGCCCTCGCCGCGGACCACGCGGATGCCGCGGGCCGAGATCAACCCCTCGAGCCCCTTGAACTTCTTGGCGACGATCCCCTCGCGGTACGAGCGCACCCGCACCGGGTCGATGCCCGAGAAGGTCACGTCGACGCCGATATCGGCCGCGCCGCGCGCGGCGTCGGCGACCTCTCCGGCGTGCAGCAGCGCTTTGGTGGGGATGCAGCCGCGGTGCAGGCACGTTCCGCCGAGCTTGTCCTTCTCGACGAGCACCACATCTTTGCCCAGCTCGGCGAGGCGCAGAGCTGCGGCGTACCCGCCGCTTCCCCCGCCGAGCACGACGACGTCGGCGGTGTACTCGGTCACCGCGCGCCGTCCGTGGCCAGCATCTCGACGAGCGAGCGGACCGTTGCTCCCGTCACGCCCTTGTCGGTGTAGCCGAACGGCGCGGACTTGTTCATTCCCACTCCGGCGATGTCGAGGTGCACCCACGGGATGCGGGGGGCGTCGGCCTCCGCAGAGACGCGGCCGACGAAGTGACGGAGGAAGAGCCCGGCGAACAGCGAGCCGCCCGCGGGGTCTCCGATCTTCGCGTTCTGCAGGTCCGCGATGGGGGAGTCGAGGTCATCGACCATGTGGTCGGGCAGCGGCAGCTGCCAGGCGAGTTCTGCCGTGCGGGCCGATGCCGCGAGGTACTTCGCCACCGCGTCGTCGTCGCCCATCACGCCGGTGTGGCGGTTGCCGAGCGCCACGGTGATGGCGCCCGTCAGGGTGGCGACGTCGACGATGAGATCGGGGTTCTCGCGGCTAGCCGCAGCGAGGCCGTCGGCGAGCACCAGGCGCCCCTCGGCGTCGGTGTTCAGCACCTCGACCGTGGTGCCGTCGAGGGTGCGCAGCACGTCGCCCGGGCGCGTCGCACGGCCCGACGGCATGTTGTCGGCGATGCAGAGCCAGGCGCTGACGTGGACGGGCAACTGCATCTCGGCCGCGGCCTTGAGCACCGCCAGCACCGTCGCGGCGCCGCACATGTCGTACTTCATTCCGACCATCGATGCCGGCGGCTTGAGGGAGAGACCACCAGTGTCGAACGTGATGCCCTTGCCGACCAGAGCGACGTGGCGCTCGGCACCGGCGGGGGAGTAGTCGAGGCGCACCATGCGCGGCGGGCGATCCGACCCCTGACCCACGCCGAGGATGCCGCCGTAACCACCCTCGCGCAGGGCGGTCTCGTCGAGCACCTCGACCTCGACGGGGAGACCCTCGACGGCCTTGACGGCGGCGTCGGCGAAGTCGGCCGGGCCGAGCCACTCGGCGGGCGTCGTGACGAGGTCCTTCACCAGAGCCACGGCTCCGGCGACGGCCGCAACCGCCGCGGCGTCGGCGTCAGCGGGCGCCTCCTCGGCGACGACGGTCACGCGGGTGGCGCGCACCTTCGCGGCCTTCTTCTTGTAGTCGGCGAAACGGTAACCGCCCAGGGCGGCGCCCTCGGCGATCGGGCGCCAGGCGGAGGAGGCGAGCGACTGCACGGCGATGTGCTCGAAGCCGGTCAGCTGACGAAGACCGGTGCCCGCGGCGTCGCGAAGCGCGGCCTCGGTGGGGTTCGCACCCGCACCTGCGACGGCGACCGGTGTCGCCACTCCCGGGACGTGAACCCGCTGGAACGATCCGGCGGCACCGGTGAAGCCGACCGCCGACAGAGCCGACCCGAGACCTTCCCAACCGTCGGGATCCGGGGATCCCTCCGAAAGGGTGGGAACGATCAGCAGGATCGCATCGGCGTCGGACTCGCGAGCGGGGGCGTGGGTGTACGCCACGGAGGGAAACGGCATGGCATCCATCCTAGGTTCGAGCGTGTTCGCTAGGAGCGGGACGCACCGCGACCGACGCATCCGGCACGCTCGTAGAGTGGAGACATGCGCTCCTCCGCCCCGCTGTACGACCGCGCCCCCGCGGCGCCACCCGTGCCGTCGGGCCTGCCGCTCGTGATCGCACTGACCGGTTTCACGGATGCCGGTGGGGCGGTGACCCGCCTGGTCGAGTACTTCCGCAACGACGTGCAGCCCAACGCCCTCTTCGTCTTCGACAACGACTCGCTTCTGGACTACCGCGCGCGTCGCCCGGCGATCACCTTCGTCGAAGACCACCTCACCGACTTCCGTCCGGCGCGCCTCGAGCTCTCGCTCGCGCACGACTCACTCGGACAGCCGTTCCTCCTTCTTGCGGGGTACGAGCCCGACTTCCTCTGGGAGGCGTTCGCCGAAACCGTTCTCGAGCTGTCGGCGGGTCTGCAGGTGTCGTCGATCACCTGGGTGCACGCCATCCCCATGCCGGTGCCGCACACGCGCCCCATCGGTACCACCGTCAGCGGGACGCGCCCCGATCTCGCCGAGGCCCACTCCGTCTGGCGTCCGCACACGCAGGTCCCCTCGACCGCGGGCCATCTGCTCGAGTACCGCTTCGCGGAAGCCGGCGCCAAGGTCGCCGGTTTCGCGCTCCTCGTTCCGCACTATCTCGGTGATACCGAGTACCCCGCTGCGGCCCTCGCCGCCCTCGACAGCCTCACGGTCGCAACCGGTCTGGTGTTCGCAGGCGAGGTGCTCCGCGAAGAGAACCGCGAATTCCTCTGCAAGGTGACCGAGCAGGTCGAGGCGAGCGACGAGCTGACCCGCATGCTGGAGAACCTCGAGGAGCGCTACGACGCCTACATGGCGGGCTCCACGCAGGCCACCCCGATCATCCACACGGGCGATCTCCCCAGCGCCGACGAACTGGCCGCCGAGCTGGAGCGCTTCCTCGCCACCCGGCCCGGCGACGACGATCGCCGCGGCAAGCTCGGCTGAGATCGGTCCTGCACCGCACGTTCCCGGTCGCCGAGAAGACGGCATCCGGGAATGCCTTCCTGCTCGCGGACGTTGTCTACGCATAGATCCCAGGCCCACGTCAAGTCCCGGTCCGGGAATGTGAGACAATGAAGAACCTGACCCGTTGTCAACCGGACCAGGAGCCCCCGCTCCTCGGTTCGGGACTTGACAAGGGTCTTACTAGTGTCCGAGAACGACCGGTGGCCGTGCAGCGTGCGTTCCCGGTGAAAGGCGAAACGTGGCAGACACGACAACCAAGACCCGCTCCCGGAGTGCGAAGGACACCGAACTCGAGAACTCCGAGGAGACCGTGACGGCGTCGAAGACGACGACCGCCAAGAAGGCCCCCGCGAAGAAGGCTCCGGCCAAGGCCAAGGCGGCCCCCGCCAAGGCGAAGACGAAGGCCAAGAAGGACGACGACCTCGAAGAAGACGAGGAAGACGTCGAAGTGGGCGATGTCGAGATCGACGACGCCGACGACAGCGACGACTCCGACGACGCGGCCAAGACAGACGCGAAGAAGTCCGACGACGACGACGAGGACGAGACCCCGGCGGCGCCCGCCGAGGCCCTCCCCACCGGCGCGATCGTCATCTCGTCGAGCGACGAGGACGACGTCCCCGTCTACTCCGCGCAGATCACGGGCGCGACCGCCGACCCGGTCAAGGACTACCTGAAGCAGATCGGCAAGGTTCCGCTGCTGAACGCGGCCGAAGAGGTCGAGCTCGCCATGCGCATCGAGGCGGGTCTGTTCGCCGAAGAGAAGCTGTCGAACATGACCGCGGCCGAGAAGACGAGCCAACTCGGTCTCGATCTGCAGTGGGTCGCCCGTGACGGTCAGCGTGCCAAGAGCCACCTGCTCGGCGCCAACCTCCGCCTGGTCGTCTCGCTCGCCAAGCGCTACACCGGTCGCGGCATGCAGTTCCTTGACCTGATCCAGGAAGGCAACCTGGGCCTCATCCGTGCCGTCGAGAAGTTCGACTACACCAAGGGCTTCAAGTTCTCGACCTACGCCACCTGGTGGATCCGTCAGGCGATCACGCGTGCCATGGCCGACCAGGCCCGTACCATCCGTATCCCCGTGCACATGGTCGAGGTCATCAACAAGCTGGCTCGCGTTCAGCGCCAGATGCTGCAGGACCTCGGTCGCGAACCCACTCCGGAAGAACTGTCGCGCGAACTCGACATGACCCCCGAGAAGGTCATCGAGGTGCAGAAGTACGGCCGCGAGCCCATCTCCCTGCACACCCCTCTCGGCGAGGACGGCGACAGCGAGTTCGGTGACCTCATCGAGGACACCGAGGCCGTCGTCCCGGCCGACGCGGTGGGCTTCACCATGCTGCAGCGCCAGCTCGAGTCGCTTCTCGACTCGCTCAGCGAGCGCGAGGCGGGCGTGATCCGCATGCGCTTCGGCCTCGGCGACGGTCAGCCCAAGACCCTCGACCAGATCGGCGACACGTTCGGCGTCACGCGCGAGCGTATCCGTCAGATCGAGTCGAAGACGATGGCGAAGCTGCGTCACCCGAGCCGTTCGCAGTCGCTTCGGGACTACCTCGAATGAGCGCGGAGGCCAACGCCGGCAAGGCGCTCACCGTCACCGTCGAGGGCACCTCGTACGCTCGCATCCCGATCCGCACGCGGGTCGTCATGCCGGGTGACGACCTCGACGCGTTCATCCTCGAGTACGCGAAGGATGCCGTGCAGCCGGGCGACCTGCTGTTCGTCACCGAGAAGATCGTCGCCATCACGCAGGGTCGTTCGTTCAAACTCGACACCATCAAGCCCCGAAAGCTGGCTCTGTTCCTGTCGAAGTACGTCACTCGCACGCCGTACGGCATCGGTCTCGGCATGCCCGAGACCATGGAGATGGCCCTGCGCGAATGCGGAACGCCCCGCATCCTGTTCGCCGCCGCCGTCTCGGCCGTGACCAAGGCGATGGGTCGCAAGGGCGACTTCTACCGCATCGCCGGCGACAAGGCGCGCGCGATCGACGGCCCCACCAAGGGCACGATCCCGCCGTACAACCAGGCCGTCGTCCTCGGCCCTGAGCGTCCTCGCGAGGTCGCCGCGCGCCTGAAGTCGCTGCTCGGCGGTGACCTGCAGGTTGCCGTGGTCGACATCAACGACCTGGGTGGCAACATCCTCGGTTCCACGATGGACAAGGCCGGCGAGAAGCGCCTCGTCGCGATCCTGAAGGACAACCCGCTCGGCCAGGGACACGAGTCCACGCCGCTGGGTATCGTCCGCCACAGCTGACGCCATCCGACGAGAAGGCCCGCTCCCGTTCCGGGGAGCGGGCCTTCTCGCTGTCCGGATGCCGCGGGCACGCGGCGAAGACGGCGACCGCCCACGCGCGCCAGGCACCGAGTCCAGGGCCCACGCGAAAGGCCCGCCCCCGACGCGGGAAGCGGGCCCTCATACGCCCGGGGTCAGAACCCGATGGCGGCCTGGTAGCGCGGCTTGTGGCCGGTGCGGATTCCGGTGACGCTCGGCTTGTTCTCGTACACGCCGGCGCCCCAGTTGCCCTCGACGAGCACGGGTCCGTCGGGGCCGACGACGATGTCCCAGCCGACGTACTGCACCTGGGGCACGACGCGCGCGACCCGGTCGACGAACGCCTTCACGTCGTCGATCATCGGCAGCTGGAAGTCGGCGATGCGCGCTCCCGAGTCGGGGTGCAGCTCGTGCACATGCCCGTGCGAGTCGTAGCCGGCGCCGAGGGCGTGGCCGTTCTCGTCGAGCATCGTGTAGAAGCCGCCGAAGGTCATCTGGTCGCTGACCGCTCCGCGGCCGAACTTCTGCGCCATCGCGAGGATGTGCGTCTTGTCTCCATCGAAGAAGGCCGTGACGCGCGTGGTGTTGACCGTGCCGGGGCAGACGGCCGCGAGGTCGTCGTGCTGGCGGATGACCTCTTCGACGAGGATCTCGCCGCGCTCGAGCAGCCCGCGGTGGAACTGCTCCCAGTCCTCGACCTCGGCCGCGTGGTAGCGGTGCACGCCGGTTCCGGCCTGACCGACCGGCTCCTTCGTGACGATGGTGCCGAGACGCTCGGTGAAGGCGCGCAGCTCGTCGGCGTTGTCCGCGTCGACCACCATCCACTCGCGGCGGAGGAACTCGCTGAACGTGCGGTCGAACTCGACCTTGTCCTGGAAGAGGCCGCGGTAGTCGGGGTGGTCGTACTTCTGCGAGATCTGGTTCGACACCGGATGCGTCATGTAGGTGGCGCGCTCGGCGGGGGTGAGGATCGCGAAGTCGTAGTCGATGTAGTCCTGGAAGCCGACGTTCTTCACACCCGCTTGGAACAGCATGTCGGCGACGACGAGCGGCAGGGCCTTGCCGTGCTGGGCCGAGGCTTCTTTGGCGCGTTCGACGACGGATCCGACGTCGATGCGGCGGGCGCGTCCGGCGAGGTAGCGAAGGCGCGTGACGGGGGAGAAACCCTGCTGAGGCATGTGGCTCCGGGGTCGGGGAAGGAGGACCCCGTTAGTCTAAAGGGGTGACCTCCACGCTCCCTGCCCGCTTGCCCGCGGCCGGGGGAGTGGCGCCCGTGGCGCTCGTCTCGGAGTCCGCCCTGCGTCAGAACGCCCCGCTCGCCCTCGCGGCCGGCACCGGCTCACGCGCCGACGACGTCTTCGCCGCCGATGCCTGGGGCCACGGCGCGGAGTGGGTGGCATCCGTGCTCTCGGATCTCGGGATGGATGCCGTACCCCTCGACGCCGCGGTCCTGTTCGGCCTGCCCGGCTCGCACGCTCGCCCCGTGCTGTCGCTGCGCGGTCGAGCGCTCGGGACCAAGCCCCTGCTGCGCGGCGAGGGCGTCTCGTACGGGTACACCCACCGAGCGCCCCTCGACACCACCGTCGCCCTGGTGACCGGCGGCTACGCCCAGGGCGTCGTGCGATCCCTGGGCAACGCGGTCTCGGTCTCGATCGACGGCCGACGTCATCGCATCGTCGGGCGCGTCGCCATGGACGTCTGCGTCGTCGACGTCGGAGACGCCGTCGTGCCGCGCGGCTCCGAGGTGGTCTTCTTCGGCGACCCTGCCGCGGGTCACCCCTCACTGCAGGAGTGGACGGATGCCACCGGCCTCACCTCAGCCGAGATCGTCGCCGTCGTGGGTGTCCGCGCGGATCGGAGGGTGACCGCGTGAGCGCCGTCTACCGCGTCGACCTCGACGCTCTCGCCCGGAATCTCCGCCGCGTGCGCGAGGCCGTCGCCCCCGCCACTGCCATGCTCGTCGTCAAGGACGACGCCTACGCCCACGGGCTCGAACCAATCGTGAGGCGTGCCGTCGAAGAGGGCGTTCGCTGGATCGGCGCCTTCGACGTGGTCACCGGAACCGAGGTCCGCCGCATCGCCGGACCCGACGTCCGCATCTTCGTGTGGCTCATCGGCGGGAGCGACGACCTCGCCGCGGGCGTCGATGCCGACCTCGACCTCGGTATCGGCGACGAAGCGCTGCTCGACGATCTCGCGGGTCTCCGCCTCGAGCGCCCCGCACGCGTGCACCTCAAGATCGACACGGGCCTGCACCGAAACGGGATCCGTCCCGAGCGGTGGAACGCCGCACTCGCGCAGACCGCCGCGCTGGTCGCCGACGGCCGCGCCGTGTTCGAGGGCATCTGGTCCCACATCTCGGAAGCCTCGGATGCCGATGACGACGACGCCCGTGCGGTGTTCTTGGCGGCGCGGGAGACCGCGCGCGC
>JAKOMY010000163.1 GCA_022702225.1 Microbacteriaceae bacterium
CGCCGACGCCGGTCGACGGGCCGCCTTCGATCGGACACACCGACACGTGACGCTCACCTGGGGCGACGTCTACGCGGCGCTCGCGGCGCAGGCGGAACCCGCCTCGATAGCCCTCGTCGTGCACACCCCCGCGGCGGAGTCCCGCGTCGTCCACGAGAGCCGCCATCCTCGGCCCCGACCCGCCGCCCACTTCCTCCCGCGCGGGACCGGTCTCACGTCCTCAGGTGCGACGCCCCGTTCAGATCGAGCACCGCACCCGACGCCCACTGCGAACCCGGCGAACTGAGGTACACCACGGCATCCGCCACCTCTTCGGGAGTGGCGACACGACCGAAGGGACTTTGATCCCGGATGCCGTCGCCCGCCGCTCCGGCCAGCTTCTCCTGCTGCCGGTCGGTGCCGACGAACCCGGGAGCGACGCTCGTGACCGCGATGCCATGCGGAGCGAGCGCCACCGCGAGGGACTGCCCCATCGCGTGCAGTCCCGCTTTCGCCGCCCCATAGGCGGGGAACTCGGGTTCGCCGCGGAACGCGCCGCGCGAGCCCACGTTCACGATCGACCCCGGGAGCCCCCGTTCGATGAGGGAGCGCGCGACGAGGAAGGCCAGGTTGGCGGGCGCCTGCAGATCGACCTGGACCATGCGTTCCCAGGTGCGGTGCCAGGTGGCGTAGTCGACCGTCGCGACCGGGTGCGAGGTCGAGGGGTTCGGGGCGAGGGCCGCGTTGTTGACGAGGACGTCGATGCGTCCGAACGCGTGGAGGACGTCGTCGACGATGCGTTCCGCGGTCTCCGGGTCGGAGACGTCTCCTCCCACGAGGACGTGTCCGTCGCCGTGCAGCAGCGCGAGGGTCTCCTCGGCAGCCGAGAGGTCCTGACCGTAGTGGACGGCGACCCGATCTCCGCGGGCGCTCAGGGCGACGGCGATCGCGCGCCCGATTCTGCGTGAGGCGCCGGTGACGAGGGAGTGCAGCATGCCCCCATCCTCCCGGTGCCGAGCGTTCGGGCGGCTCCACGAAACGGCGGGCCGCCCGAACTGTCCGGGGCTCACGCATCGGGGCGATGAACCGGTCGCGTCCGATGCGGATGGCCCACGCTACGTTCGCGTGCGGCCGGCGAGGCGGGCTTGACGAGCTCCCCCCGCGGGTGCGGGGGCCCGGGGAGCCGGGTCAGGCGCGGGTGAATCCGTCGAGGTCGGGGTCCCAGAAGGCGTCGGGGTTCGTATCGTCGGCCGGCTGCTCGACCGCGATGGCCGGTGCCTGCGGAAAACGCTTGTGCTGGCGCAGCTCTTCGGCCGCCCACGAGAAGTCGGGCTCCTGACCTTCCCAGTCGGCCGGGGCGCTGAGCACGTCGTTGCCGACGCCGATGACCAGCTCGGCCTCTTCTTCGCCGCCTTCGGTGACGATCGGGATGCTCACCGCCTCCGCCTGCCCTTCGGCGGCGATCGACGCGGTGAGCTGCACGAGCGCCTCCGCCACGTCATCGGTCGTGGTCACGGTCTCACCGGCATAGGTCACACTGCGCATTCAGCGATGTTCTCCTCTCGAGCGCATCGGAGGGGGCCGGTTGCCCCGGGGCGCGCGCTCCGATAGGGCGCTCGTGTCGGAGGTCCGCGCTAGGGTCCGGTGAGCCCGCCGAGAGGATCACGATCATGACCGAAGCCCCCGAGCTGATCGTCGACGACGCCGCGCGCTGGCGATCGTGGCTCGACGCCCACGAAGACACCAGCGATGGTGTGTGGCTGGTGCTCGCGAAGAAGGGCACGACCTCGCCCACGTCCCTCACCTACGCCCACGCCCTCGACGAGGCCCTCTGCAGCGGGTGGATCGACGGGCGAAAGCAGTCCCGGGATGCCGACACCTTCCGACAGCACTTCACCCCGCGCCGCGCCCGCTCGATGTGGTCGAAGCGGAACGTCGATCACGTCGCCCGCCTGACGGACGAGGGGCGCATGCGGCCCCGCGGGGCCGACGAGATCGCACGCGCTCAGGCCGACGGGCGGTGGGAGCGCGCCTACGAGGGATCCGCGGCGATCGAGGTCCCGGCAGACCTGCGCGAAGCCCTGGATGCCGAGCCCGTCGCGGCGCGCGCCTTCGAGGCGCTGACCAAGGCCGAGCGCTACTCGGTGCTGCATCCCGTCGTCACCGCGACGACGCCCGCGACCCGGGCGAAGAGGATCGCGCGCCACGTGCAACGCCTCGCCGCCGATCCGGCTCCCCCGGCCCGGAAGGACTGATCACCGCCGAGAATGGGCTCATGCGCGCGCGACGACTCCTCGGCCTGACCGCTGCGGCATCCCTCGTTCTCGGGCTGACCGCCTGCGCGGCGCCCGACACCGAATCCACGCCCGCCGCCACCGGACCCGTCGTGTCGTTCTACGGCGATTCGTACACGCGCGGCACGGGCGCGAGTTCGAACGACAAGCGCTGGTCGACGATCGTGTCGGCCGAGCGCGGCTGGCGCGAGATCAACCGCAGCGAGAACGGCCTCGGCTTCGTCAACCGCCGCGCCTCGATGGGGCCCGGACTCGACGACATCCCCGCCCAGGTCATCGCCGACGACCCCGACCTCGTCTTCGTCACCATGGGGTTGAACGACAACTTCAGCTACGACCGCGCGGCCGAGCGCATCCGCGAGACGATCGAGAGCGACCTGCAGCGCCTGCGCGAGGGATTGCCCGACGCACGGATCGTCGTCGTCGAGCCCTTCTGGTACACCGCCGACCGCCCGGCGTCGGTCGACGTCATCGCGGGCTGGGTCGAAGACGCCGCGGCGCGCATCGGCGCCGACCACATCGAGGGGGCGAGCCACTGGCTCGACGGGCACTACGCCGACTCCGCCGACAGCTGGATGGCCGGCGACGGCCTGCACCCGAACGACACCGGGTACGCGCACCTGGCAGAGCAGATGGATGCCGCGCTGGGCGCCCTCGATCCGCCCCTATGACCGCGACGCTCGCGAAAACCGCCGTCGGCTGAGCGCCCAGACCCCCGCCGCCGCGACGAGAAGCAGAGCCAGGATGCCGACGATGTGCAGCACCAGCGAAGCGAGGCCGCGCTCGGGCAGCAGGAACCCGTAGGGAACCCACCCGTCGGTCGCCCCGCGCACGAGGACGACGGTGATCCAGAGCAGCGGGTACGGCAGTACCCACCAGAGGTGCCGCCACGCGAGCCGCGGCCGGTCGCGAGCCGTCGCGATGTCAAGGACGACGATGACCGGGAACACGGCGTGCAACACCGCACTGACCCACGGCGGGGCAGACCCCGTTCCGGGCACCAGAGCGTTGTAGACGACTCCGACCACGATCAGACAGGCCGCGCCGATCGCCCACGCGAGAGCGAGCGGTAACGGCAGGGCTCGATTCGCCAGACCGATTCCTCCGACGGCGATCAGCACGAGCGCCGTCAGACTGCTCGTCTGATTGGTGAAGTATCCGAAGTAGTCGAGGGGGTTGGCGTCGCCCGCCGCGATCCGCAGCACGTAGGCGAACAGCACCACGACGAGCACGATCGCGCCGGCGACGACGCGAGCGAAGGAACGCACGGTTGCCGGGTGGGAGGTCACCCCGTGACGCTACCGTGCGCGCCCCGGACCGGCCACTGCGTCAGGCGCCGTTCGCCGTCCGCGCGCGGAACCACACGGTGAGCTCGCGCACGGCGCGGATGCTCGCGTCTTCGTCGTCGGCCTCGAGGTCGTCGAAGGTGTCGCGGAAGCCCTCGGGCGCGGGTGTCGTGGGAACGCCGATCGGCTCGTACCCCATCGTCCACTCCGTGAAGCGGCGATCGTCGATGCGCTCCGAGAGCAGCACGCGCACGTCCGTGTGCCGCGGGTCGCGTCGGATCTTCGTCATGAGTTCGTCCACGGCATCCTGCGGCCCTTCGAGCACCTGGAAGAAACGCCCGCGGCGATACAGCAGCATGCCGGTGAGATCGTGCCCGTGATTCGACCGGCGGCTCTGCGCGAGGAGGTCGTTGAGGCGGTCGTCGTCGAACGGACCGGACGCCGCGCTGACGTACGAGATGGACACGAGGTCGGAGTTCACGAGGCCCTCCCGCCGTCGATCGACCGCGGCGCGGGGACGCGCACCTCGCGAAGCGTGATCTCGGCGTCGTGCGGGGGCTGGTCGTTGGTCACGGCGGCCATCGCGGCGGTCAGGGCTTCGAAGCGACCGACGAGGCGCGAGCGACCGTTGTACGCCAGGTACCCGCCGCCGCTCTGGCGGTCGATGTAGCCGAGGAACACCCCGCTCTTACTGCCGACGTGGAAGCCGTCTTCGACGCGAGCCCAGACGACTCCGGCGCCGGGGCGGTCGTGAGACACCATGGTCGCCCCTCTTTCTGCCCGGGATGGAAACGGGCGAATGCGACCGTACCGGCCCCCTCCGACATCGAGGCGCCCTTGACAGATCGCCCGACGGCCGAGCCACCGGGCGGAGGCGTCGAACGGCCGCGTCCCCGTCAGACCAACGCGGCGCGGATCTGCGCGGAATCGTCGGTGCCGGTCGCCTCGGCGATCCGCCCCTTCTCGATGCGGTACATCGCGAACGAGGCGATGTTCACGCGTCGGCGGGTCGGCATCACGTGCGCGAACGCACCGGTGTGCGCTCCCCCGCCCCGCAGATGAACCGCCAGACGGTCGTCTTCGACGATCAGCTGAATGCGTTTCCACTGCCAATCGGGGAAGCCGTGCAGCAGCTCTGCCAGATCGGCGATCCACGCCTCGGCCCCCGCGGGCAGGTGCGCGCGGCGCACCGCGGGGTGCAAGAACCCGCGGACGGCTTCGAGGTCGTGCCGGTTGAGGGCGTCGAGGTAGTCGGCGAACCACTCTCGCGTCTCCCAGACCTCCACTCCCCCATTATCGGCGGGATGCCGGGGACCCGGCCCGTCCGCGGAAGAGGGGGAGCGTCCCTGGCTCCAACGGCTCTCGACCTCTCACGCGTCCTCGGCGAAAACCTGAGTCGCGATGCGAAACGCCGTATTGGCCGCCGGCACACCCGAGTAGATCGCCGACTGCAGGATCACCTCGCGGATCTCGTCGATCGTGAGGCCGTTGCGCAGTGCCGCCCGCAGGTGCATCGCGAGCTCTTCGTGGTGGCCGTGGGCGATGAGCGAGCTCAGCACCGCGACCGAACGGGAGCGGCGGTCCAGACCGGGCCGCGACCAGACGTCGCCCCAGGCCACGCGCGTGATGAAGTCCTGCCAGTCGGCGGTGAGCTCGGTCGTCGCCGCCGTCGCGCGGTCCACGTGTTCGTCCGACAGCACGGCACGGCGAACGGCCATGCCCTGGTCGTGGCGTTCCTGGTCGGTGGGCATCAGGCGTCCTTTCCGGTCGCAGATACGAAGAACGACCGCAGCAGCGCCGCCACGGCCTCGGGCTGCTCGGCGGGCGGGAGATGGCCGGCGTCGTCGATGCGCGCGACACGGCCGTCCGCCACACCCTCGGCGATCTCGACCGCCTTGGCCTCGGGGGCGACGGCGTCGAACGACCCCCAGGCGGCGAGCACGGGGACGCGGATCTCGCCCAGCACGGGCCGCACGTCGTACGCGGCGAGCGCCTCGCAGCAGCGCGCGTAACCGTCGTCGTCGGCATCTTGAAGGACGTGCAGCAGACGCCCGGTCAACTCGGGACGCCGCGCGATCGAGTCGGGGGCGAACCAGCGCTGGGCCGAGCCGACGATGAGGCTCGACGTGCTCTGCGCCCGGGCCTGCGCCGCCCGGTCCGTCCACGACGCAGGTTCTCCCAGGACGGCTCCGGATGCCACGATCGCGGCGCCCCGAAGACGCTCGCCGTGCCGCAGCGCGAGCTCGAGCCCCGTCGCACCGCCCAGGGACACCCCGGCGTAGAGGAACGTCTCGTCGGGTACGGCGGCGGCCACGGCATCCGCGAGGTCTCCGACGGTGAACGCCTCGTGCACCCGGGGCCCCGCGCCGTGGCCGGGGAGGTCCCATGCGCAGACGCGGTAGTCGTC
>JAKOMY010000165.1 GCA_022702225.1 Microbacteriaceae bacterium
TGCTCGTCATGGCGCTGCTGGTGACTCCGGCCGCGGCGGCGATGCGGGTGGCATCCGGTCCGCTGTCGGTGCCGCTGCTCGCGGCGCTGTTCGGTTTCGTCTCGGCCGTGGGCGGGGTGCTCCTGGCGGTAGCCGGGACCCTGCCGGTGAGTCCGTACATCACGACCATCTCCTTCGCGATCTACCTCGTGTGTCGTCTGGTGGGTGCGCGACGCGACCGGACGACCCGCGCCCTCTGAGTCGTCCGGCCGGGGCGAGAAGGGCTCACTCCGCCGACTTCGAGCACGCCCAGCCGATTCACCGATCCCCTCGCTAGACTCGCGGCCATGGTCCAGCGCAACACGTGGCAGCGCGAACGCGTGCGGGAGGCTCTCTCCGGAGCCCCCGGCTTCGTCAGCGCCCAGTCGCTGCACGCGACCCTGCGCGACGAGAACACCGGCATCGGCCTGGCGACCGTCTACCGCACGCTCGCGGGTCTCGCGGCCCGCGGCGATGCCGACTCGCTGCAGAGCCCCGACGGCGAGAACCTCTTCCGCGCCTGCGAGACGCGCGGACACCACCATCACCTGATCTGTCGCTCGTGCGGCAAGGCCGTCGAGATCGCCGCGACCGATGTCGAGGAGTGGGCACAGCGCACCGCCGCCCAACACGGGTTCAGCGAGGCCGAGCACGTCGTCGACATCTTCGGCATCTGCACCGATTGCGCCCGCGCCCGGGCTCGTGAGCGTGGCGACGAATAGTCGCACCACGGCTCCCACGCCGCAACGCTCGGGCGCCTCCCGCACCCTCGTCGCGCTCGGCCTGGGTGTCGTCGTGGTCACGGCGCTGTTCCTGGTCGACGCCTTCGCCCCCACGTTCTTCGCACAGCCGTTGCCGACCCGCGCGCAGGACGGTCTCACCCTCGCTCTCAGCGTGCTCATCGAGTCGCTGCCCTTCGTGGTCCTCGGCGTGGTGCTGTCGATCATCGTGCAGGTGTGGGTGCCCCCGGGAGCGATCGAGAGATGGATGCCGCGCGCGCCCTGGGCGCGCCGGGCGGTGCTGTCGCTGCTGGGGATGTTCATCCCCGTCTGCGAGTGCGGCAACGTGCCCTTCGCCCGCGGTCTTCTCATGCGCGGTTTCGGAGTGAGCGACACGCTGACCTTCCTGGTGGCGGCTCCGATCGTGAACCCGATCGTCATCATCAGCACCCACGCGGCCTTCGGCTTCAGCGACGGCATCCTGGTGGCGCGCCTGATCGGCGGGTACCTGGTCGCCAACCTGATCGGCTGGCTGTACAGCCGGCATCCCGATCCCGACAAGCTGCTCACCGAGCGCTTCCTCGAGACGTGCGAGATCGTCGTGCAGGAGCGCGGCGACCGTGGTCGGCGCACCCTCGCCCAGTTCGTCGTCGAGCTGCGCTCGGTCATGCCGGCCCTCATCATCGGCTCGCTGCTGGCCGGAGCAGTCCAGGTGCTCATCCCGCGGAGCGCCCTGCTGGCCATCGGGTCCGACCCGGCGCTGTCGATCGCCGCGATGATGGCGCTGGCGATCGTGGTGTCGCTGTGCTCGAACGTCGACGCGTTCTTCGCGCTGTCGTTCGCCTCGACCTTCACGCCCGGATCGATCGTGGCTTTCCTCGTGGTGGGGCCGATCATCGACCTGAAGATGATGGCTCTGCTGCGCACGACCTTCTCGACGCGCGTGCTCGTGGGCATGACGGTCGTCGTGGTGCTCTTCGCCTTCACACTCGGAACGGTGGTGAACCTCCTTGTCTAGAACGGGTGCTCTCGCCACGCGCTGGCTCGGGGTGGGCCTGACCGCGTGCCTGTCGATCACGACCATCACGCTGTGGGCCACCGGCCGCATGGCGCTGTACATCAACCCCGATTCGGCGTGGTTCGCCGTCGGCATGGCCTTCCTGGCGCTGGTCGGCTCGATCGCCTCGTTCGCCCTGCCGCTCGGCGCCGAGGCCGACCACGGACACGACCACGAGCACGGCCACGCCCCCGCCGCGGCCTCCGCCCGGCGCGAGGCGTTCGCGCACGCCGATCACGAGCACACCGATCCGCTCGACGCGCACGATCACGCAGCCCACGATCATCTCGCGGCCCGCCCGCGCCTGACCCCCGGCGGGATCGCGGCGTTCACCGGCGGCGTGCTCGCCTCGGGCGCGGTGATCGCGGTGCTGCTGACTCCCGCGGCGTCGCTGTCGACCGAGCTCGCGGTGTCGCGCGACGTGGGAGCCCCGCCGCTGTTCGCCGGCTCCGACGTGGTGACCCTCGCCGCCTCGGGCGACACCTCGAAGTTCGGCATCGGCGACTGGTCGGCGGTCTTCGCCCACGCCACCAACCCCGAGACCTTCGACGGAAAGCCCGTGACCCTCACGGGCTTCATCACCCCGGCCAACGACGGATCGAGCTTCGACCTCACCCGACTCGTCATCACGCACTGCGTGATCGACGCGCAGACCGCCCGCCTGCCTATCGCGGCCACCACCGACGCCCCCTCGACCGGGCAGTGGGTGACCGTCACGGGCACGGTGCGTTCGAGCGGCGACGGCAAGCTCGCGGTCCACGCCGACCAGGTCGCGGCCATCGCTGAGCCCTCGGACCCGTATGAGTACTGATTCCCGTCGCGGCGGCGACTCCCGGCGCTCGCGCGCGCGTCGGCGGCGCGGACGCGGCTTCGCGATCGCCTTCGCCGCGATCCTCGTCGCTCTCGTCGTCGTCGGCGGCCTCGGCGCGGTGGTGGCCGTGGCCCAGGGGCCGCGCGTCACGGACGTGCAGGTCGATCCGGCGGCCGCCGTCGCGGCATCCGGCTCCCGCGTGATCCTCACCACGACCCAGTCCCTCGAGAAGGTGGACGCCTCGCAGGTCCAGGTGGACCCGGCGACCCCGTTCACCGTCGACACCTCGGGTCGCAGCGTCGGCGTGCGTTTCACGCTCCCGCTGCGCGACGACACCGATTACACGATCACCGTCAACGGCGTGAGCGGCCTCGGCGCCGGCCCCGCCTCGACCCTGACCGAGTCGTTCCGCACCCCCGCCCTGCAGGCCTACCTGATGCAGCGCGGCACGCCCGAGGGCGACACCATCTTCCGCACCGATCTGCAGGGACAGGCGGGCCTGCCCGTGTTCGTGCACCCGCACATCGAGGACTTCCGCGCCACCGCCAACCACCTCGTGATCTCGGTGCGCGACGGCGACACCCCGCGGGTCATCGTGACCGACCCCGACGGCAAGAACCAGCGCGACATCGCCCTCCCGGGCCCCGGCTACGTCACCAACCTGCAGTCGGCCGACCGGGGCGAGCGCATCGGATTCACCTTCTCGGATGCCGACCTGGGCGCTGCCGGGGGACGCGAGAGCCGTCTGTTCACGGCGTCGGCGGCCGACGACGCCCCGCCCGTCGAGGTGGGGCTGAACGGCGGCGACGTGCGCATCGCCGACTACCGTTTCGTGCCCGACACCGACAGCATGCTGGTGCTGACCTTCGACTCGCGACTGCTGCTGACCGACGCGCAGGGCGGTAACGCCGCGCCTCTCGGCAGCGCCGTCTCGATCGACGGCATCGCGCGCGGATCGTCGGTCGCGATCGTGGAGCGCCTCGAGGGGATCCGCGAGATCAACCTCACCGACGGCTCCGAGCAAGCGCTGGTCGACCCCGTCGATCCCCCCGGCATGGCGGGGCGCGCGACGCCCCTGCCCGGGGCGGGCACGGGCACGATCCGCTCGTTCGCCGACATCAGCTCCGACGGGGTCTCCCGTTCCACGATCGTCTCGCACGTCGACACCGACGGCGCCGTCCGTCAGCTGCTGAGCGTGCCGGGTTCGGACACCGTGCTGCAGACCTGCGTGTCTCCGAGCGGCCGCTATGCCGCCGTGCTCGTTGCTCCCCGAGCCGTCGACAACCCCTTCGACCGGTATCAGCTGCCGCTCCCGCAGCGTCTGCTCACGCACCTCGTCGAGGTCGACAGCGGCCAAGAGGTCGTGGCGCTGCAGGGCTTCGACCTCTCGTGGTGCCAGGTTCCCCCGCAGTGATGCGCCCCGCGACCCGCGCCGACCTCGTCGACCTGCCGGTCGAGGCCGCGCCGCGGCTGCTCGGCGCCGTGCTCGAGACCGAGGTCGCCGGCGAGCGGGTCCGCGCGCGCGTGACCGAGGTCGAGGCGTACCACGGCCGCGGCACCGGCGATCAGCCCGATCCGGGTTCGCACGCGCGCATGGGGCCGACCGCGCGCAACGCCACCATGTGGGGCGAGCCCGGTCACCTGTACGTGTACCTGAGCCACGGCATCCACTCGTGCGTCAATGTCGTCTGCGGCCCCGAGGGCGTCGCGGGTGGAGTGCTGCTGCGCGCCGGAGAGATCGTCGAGGGTGCGGACATCGCCGAACGCCGACGCCTCGAACGCCGCGGGGCCGTGCGCTCGTCGCGCGATCTCGCCCGCGGCCCCGGGCGATTCGCAGACGCGGTGGGTCTTCGGCATCCGATCCACGACGGCATCGATGCGGTCACCGGCGAGATGCGCGCGGGCGCGCGAGCGCGGTTGCTCCTTCCCGACGCGCCGCCGTCGGGCGTGGCGATCGGGCCGCGCGTGGGTGTTGCGGGTATCGCGGGCACCGACGTCTTCCCCTGGCGCTTCTGGATCGAGGGGGATGCCACGGTCTCGGCGTTCCGATGGGGGCGGGGCGCGGCCGAGGCGGCTGCCCGTCAAGGCGACACGCCGTCCGTGCTAGACTGACCCCTTGTCTGCGCGCACTCCAGCACGCAGTTCGCATCCCTCACTCTCGAACGTGGGCTTCGGCCGCGCTCGGACGGGGTGCAGACAAGGGATCTTGGGTGGCACCGTCCGGTGTCACGGTACAGAAGGAGACATCACCATGGCAGCAGTGTGCCAGGTGACTGGAGCGGTTCCCGGCTTCGGTCACAACATCTCGCACTCGCACCGCCGGACGAAGCGCCGCTTCGACCCGAACGTGCAGAAGAAGACCTACTTCGTTCCGTCGCTGGGTCGCAACATCAAGCTCAACGTTTCGGCGAAGGGCATCAAGGTCATCGACGCTCGCGGCATCGAGTCCGTCGTCCGTGACCTGCAGGCGAAGGGCGTGAAGCTGTAATGGCGAAGAAGGCTCAGGACGTTCGTCCGATCATCAAGCTGCGTTCGACCGCCGGCACGGGGTACACCTACGTGACGCGCAAGAACCGCCGCAACAACCCCGACCGCATCGTGCTCAAGAAGTACGACCCCGTGGTCCGCAAGCACGTCGACTTCCGAGAGGAGCGCTAAGCACATGGCTAAGAAGAGCAAGATCGCGCGCAACGAGCAGCGCAAGGTCGTCGTCGAGCGCTACGCCGCGAAGCGCGCCGAGCTGAAGAAGACCCTGGTCGACCCCAACGCGACCGACGAGGCCCGCGAGGCCGCCCGCGTGGGCCTGCAGAAGCTGCCCCGCAACGCGTCGCCCGCGCGCGTGCGCAGCCGCGACGTCATCGACGGCCGCCCCCGTGGTGTCCTCACGAAGTTCGGCGTCTCGCGCGTCCGCTTCCGTGACATGGCCCACCGTGGCGAGCTGCCCGGTGTGACCAAGTCGTCCTGGTAAGCACCAGACACCCGTTCGAAGGGCGGGGGTTCCGAGAGGAGCCCTCGCCCTTCGGCGTTTCCGGTGATCGCCGCGCGCCCTTCAGGCGTCGACGGAGTTCAGCTGCTCGATGGCCTCGGTGCGACCGCTGACGCCGAGCTTGAGGTAGATCGACCGCACCTGGCTCTTCACCGTGTTGAGCGAGACCCCGCGTTCTCGCGCGATCTCGGCCAGGCTGAGAGGGCTTTCGAGCAGGAATGCCAGGGCGCGCTCCGTCGGTGTGAGGCACGGGGTGGCGTACGCCGGGGCGCTCTCGTTGTCGGGCGCCGCCACGCGGGCGAGGACCCCCTCGAGAGAGGCCATCAGGTGCCGCAACTCCGGGTTGTGAGCGACGACGCCCTCCATCAGTTGCCGTGTCTCGTCGTGCGGGAGCATGAGGAACGGAGTCGCCCAGGTCCCCGTGCGCTGCATGATCAGCAGGGCCGACTCCATGCTCTGGTGAGCGCGGCGGGAGTTGCCGAGCCGCTGCTGGGCGAGGGCGCGGCGCAGCAGAACCGGTGTGAAGGTGCGCAGGCAGTGTTCGGTCTCGGATGCCACGCAGGCGTCGGTCTCGAGCAGCAGCTCGCGCTCCCGTCCGAGACGCAGCAGGGCCGTGGCTCGCTGCATCGAGAAGCAGATACCGTGACCCTCGGGGTTGTCGTAGGGCGCGAGGACCGCGAGAGCCTGTGCGTCATCGCCCTGCGCGACGTAGAGGTCGGACAGGATGCACAGCAGGAAGTGGCGCACCATACGGTGGCTCGCGCTTCGTAGACCCCCGTGGAGCAGTTCGCGGGCCTCGGCCCGCCCGTCGGCGAACTTGTGCCGGAGGAGCTTGACCATCACTCCGGCGGCTCGCGCCGTGTACGTCCAATACGGGTCGTCGCGTTGGGTGAGTGCCATCGCCGAGGGGACGGCGGCGAGGCGTTCGACGTCGCAGCGCGCCGACGAGGTCAGGATGTCGGCGAGGAAGAGCAGGTAGGCGGCCTCTTCCACGGGCCATCCTTCGGCCGCGAAGATCTCCTGCGCGCCGGACGAGGCTTCTTCGGCCGCGGTGTACTCGCCGTTGATCGCGTGCCCCAGCGCGATGACCGTCAGTGCCCGATACCGCAGAGCGGGTGTGTCGGCGAAGAGGAGCGCCTCGGCGCCGAACCGGGCGGCGTGCTGCGC
>JAKOMY010000190.1 GCA_022702225.1 Microbacteriaceae bacterium
CGAGCGGTGGCGATACCCACCCGCAGCCCGGTGAAGGGACCGGGGCCCATGCCGACAGCGACGTGCGTGGGGGCGGGGGCTGCGACCGTGGCCCGGCGCAGGAGATCGCCGATCACCTCGGCGTGGCCGAGCGGGTTGGAGCTCTGCTCGTCGGCGAGCACCTCTCCGTCGCGGGCGATCGCGGCGACGGCGGTGCCGAGGGAGGTGTCGATGCCGAGAATCACGCATCCAGCGTATCCGGCCGCTCCTCGGCGGCATCCGAACTCCCCCTCCGCTCCGAAGAGGGGGCATGGATCATGACGACCTCGGCCTCCGCCGCGTCGTCGTCCCCACCGGGGCGGCGCCCATCGTCGTGCACGCGGGTCGGCGGTCGGGGAGCCCCGTCGCCACGATCCTGCTGCACGGCGCGGCCGGGTCGTGGCGCACGTGGCGTCCGATGATCGCGGCAAGCGACCAGCTCCGCCTCCCCCTGTCGGACATCGTCGCGGTCGATCTGCCGGGCTGGGGCGAGACGCCGGGGCCGGTGCCGGAGCCGGCCGAGATCGCGGTGGCGGTAGCCGGCGTCGCCCGCGCACTCGGCTACCCGAGATGGCGCGTCGTCGGGCACTCGCTCGGGGGCGTGATCGCTCTCGACGTCGCCGCCCGCTTCCCCCGTGAGACCGTCGCGGTCGGGGTGGTCTCCCCCAGCGGCGCCGGTGCGCGCGCCGTCGCCCGGCGGCCGTTCCGTCAGGCTCCGAGGCTGCCGTGGTTGGCGGGGATGGTTCTCGCCATGCGGGTGTTGCGCGGTCTCGGCCCCCTCGCCCGCCCGCTGCTGCGCCTGCTGCGTCGCACGGGAGCGTTGCACAGCCTCTCTCGCCCGCTCTTCCGGCATCCGGAGAGCGTCGACCGGTCGGTGACCGACGATCTCGCCGACGAGATCCGTCCCTCGGCCTTCCTGTCCGCGGCCCACCTCTCTCGCGCGCACGACGATGGCGTGTGGCGACGCATCTCGTGCCCGGTTCGCTCCGTCCGGGGTGCGGGCGATGTCTTCGTCGCCGAGCGCGACGCCCGCCAGTGGGAGCGACTGATGCGCGACTACGACGACCGTGTTCTGGAAGAGAGCGGGCACTTCGCCCACGTCGAGCAACCGGTCGAGACCCTGCGCGCGCTGCGCGAGGTGTGGGCTGCGGACCGCGCCCCGGCATCGCGCGGAAGAGGGGGAAGATCCGGCGGCGCCTCTGCGCGTCGAGCGGGGTTCAGGGCAGACGCGAGATCGTGACCCGCCGCGGGGCGTCGGCGTCGAGCTCGACGGTGTGCACGGCGATCTCGCCGCAGGCGTTGTCGACCCCGCGTCCCCCGACCTGACGGTCGATCTCGATCTCCCACCACGTGTCGGCGAGGTACTCCGCGACGCCGCGGCCCCACTCCACGATCACCGCGGAACCCGCGACGTCGATGTCGAGATCATCGAGCTCGACCGCGGCCCCCAGTCGATAGGCGTCGACGTGCACGAGAGGGGTGCCCCCGACCAACGAGGGATGGGTGCGGGCGATCACGAAGGTGGGGCTCTGGACGGGACCCCGGATGCCGAGCCCCTCGCCGATCCCCCGGGTCAGGGTCGTCTTGCCTGCGCCGAGAGGCCCGGTCAGCACGACCACGTCGCCCGGGGCGAGTGCGCGGCCGATCTGCCGGCCCAGCTCCTCCATGTCGCTCGGACTCTCGATCACCCGCTCGCCGAGCAGTGCTTCGGGAACACTCACGCGCGGACCTCCCGTCGGGGCACGCGCACGCCCACGCGCGTGACGATCTCGTAGTCGATGGTGTCGGCGGCATCCGCCCAGTCCCGCGCCGAGGGCACGCCCAGGGTCGGGTCTCCGAAGAGGACGACCTCGTCGCCCACCGCGACCGGGTGGTCGCCCACGTCGACGATGAACTGGTCCATCGCGATGCGTCCGGCCACGGTGAACCGGCGGCCGTCGATCGAGACCGGCCCCCGACCGGAAGCCTGCCGGGGCACGCCGTCGGCGTAGCCGAGGGGGACCAGCGCGAGCGTCGTCTCGCGGTCGGTGCGGTAGTCGTATCCGTACGACACCCCCGTGCCCGCAGGAACCCGCCGGACGGCCGCGACCGCGCCGCGCAGGGTCATGGCCGGGCGCAGGCCCAGGTCGGCCGACGAGCGATGCTCGAACGGGGAGATGCCGTACAGACCGATGCCGATCCGCACGCACCCGAGCCGGGCCTCGGGTAGCGCGATGGCCGCGTTCGTGGCCGCGATGTGCTGCAGCGGCGGATTCAGCCCCACGGATGCCGCGAGCACCACTCCTTCTTCGAACCGGGCCAGAGCGGCGCGATCGTCGGCCTCGCTCGTGTTCGACAGGTGCGAGAACAGCCCGACCACGCGCAGCCGGCCGATGCGCTCGAGACGCGCGGCCTCGGAGAACACCATGCGCCAATCGGCGGGGGCGATGCCGTTTCGAGACAGCCCGGTCTCGATCTTGAGGTGCACGGTCGCGGGTCGCTCACCGTGAGCGGCCTCGGCCGCGCGGAGCAGCTGGTCGATGTCGGAGATACCGAGCTCGATCTCTTCGCGCACGGCCTCGACGAACGATGCGCCCGGAGCGTGCAGCCAGGCGAAGAGCGGGGCGGTGATGCCGGCGCGGCGCAGAGCCAGCGCCTCGTCGATGTCGGACACGCCGATGCGCGTCGCCCCTCCGCGAAGCGCGGCGACGGCCGTGCGGTGGGCCCCGTGCCCGTACCCGGCGGCCTTGACGACCGCGATGATCTCCGACCCCGTCAACGCGCGCAGATGACGGACGTTCTCGGTGATCGCATCGACGTCGATCACCGCCTCGCGCAGGACTCCCGGTGCCATCGTCATGCGTCGTCCTCTCGAGTGGGCGGATTAACGGATGCCGGGGCCTCGGCGCCCGCGCGGGATTCGGCGATGACATACGCCGTCGCCAGCCCCGCGTCGTGCGACATCGACAGATGCAGGGCCGTGATCCCCCGGCGGGCGACCGTGGCGGCCGTCTCGCCGCTGAGCGAGAAGACCGGACGTCCCGACGCCTCCGAGGTGACCTCGATGTCGATCCAGTGCACGCCGTCGGACCCGCCCAGCGCCTTGATCAGGGCTTCTTTCGCCGCGTACCGCGCCGCCAGGGAGCGGGGCTTGAGCGTCCGCTCGGTCGCCGAGAACAGGCGGGGAATCAGCCGAGGGGTACGCCTCAGATGCTCCTCGAACCGCGGAACGTCGACGAGGTCGACGCCGATACCGACGATCACGTGCGCTCCCCTCTCGACTTCCCTCTTATTCTGCCGGTGCCCGCGGACACCGAGACGACGAAGGGGCCGGATGCCACGGCATCCGGCCCCTTCGATGCGGTGTCTATTCGACCGTCACCGACTTGGCGAGGTTGCGCGGCTGGTCCACGTCGAGCCCCTTCGCCTCGGCCAGGCCCATCGCGAAGATGTGCAGCGGCACGACGGCCAGGAGCGGCTCGAACATCGGCGCCGCCAACGGGATGCGCAGCACCTCGTCGGCCGCGGGGAGCACGGCGACGTCTCCCTCTTCGGCGATCGCGATGACGCGGGCACCGCGGGCGCGGATCTCCTCGATGTTCGAGACGACCTTCTTGTGCATCTCGCCCGAGCCGCGAGGGCTGGGAACGACGACGAAGACCGGCTGACCGGGCTCGATGAGCGCGATCGGGCCGTGCTTGAGCTCACCGGCGGCGAAACCCTCGGCGTGGATGTAGGCGAGCTCTTTGAGCTTGAGCGCTCCTTCGAGCGCGATCGGGTAACCGACATTGCGGCCGAGGAACAGCACCGATCGGGTGTCGGCCATCCAGTGCGCGAGCTGCTCGATCCGGGCCTGCTCGGTCTCGAGCACGCGCGCGATCTTGCCGGGCACCGCCTCGAGCTCGGTCACGGCCTCGACGGCGACGACCGGATCGACCGCACCGCGGACGCGGCCGACGTGCAGGGCGAGCAGGTAGAGGGCGGTGATCTGCGCGACGAATGCCTTCGTCGAGGCGACGGCGACCTCGGGACCCGCGTGCGTGTAGACGATCGCGTCGGATTCGCGCGGGATCGTCGCCCCCTGGGTGTTGCAGATCGACAGGGTCTTGGCACCGCGCGAACGCGCGTACTTGACAGCCATCAGGGTGTCCATGGTCTCGCCCGACTGACTGATCGAGACGACCAGCGTGCGGGGGGTGAGCACGGGGTTGCGGTAGCGGAACTCGTGCGCCAACTCGACGTCGACGGGGACACGGGTCCAGGTCTCGAGGGCGTACTTGCCGACCATGCCCGCGTACGCCGCCGTGCCGCACGCGATGACGAGGATACGGTCGATGTCGGCGAGGAAGTCGTCCATGCCGTCGAGCTCGGGGATCTCGACCCGGCCCTCGTGGATGCGACCGCGAATGGTGTTGGCGACGGCCTCGGGCTCCTCCGAGACCTCCTTGGCCATGAACGATGACCAGCCGCCCTTCTCCGCGGCCGAGGCGTCCCAGGTGACCTCGAAAGCCTCGACCTCGACGGGGGCGCCCGAGAAGTCCGTGACCTCGACACCCTCGGGGGTGATGGCCACGATCTCGTCCTGGCCGATCGCCAGAGCATTGCGCGTGTGCTCGACGAAGGCGGCGACGTCGGAGCCGAGGAAGTTCTCTCCCTCGCCCAGACCGATCACGAGCGGCGAGTTGCGGCGGGCACCGACGACCAGGCCCGGGTGATCCTCGTGCATCGCGAGGAGCGTGTACGCCCCCTCAAGCCGCGACACGACCGAGCGGAACGCCTGCACCAGGTCTTTGGTGCGCGCGTACTCGCGACCGATCATGACCGCGGCGACCTCGGTGTCGGTCTCGCTGCGGAACGCGAAGCCGTCGCCGACGAGCTCGCTCTTGAGCTCGGCGAAGTTCTCGATGATGCCGTTGTGGATCACGGCGAGCTTGTCGTCGTCAGCCAGGTGCGGGTGGGCGTTCGCGTCGGTGGGTCCACCGTGCGTAGCCCAGCGGGTGTGACCGATGCCGGTGGTGCCGTTCGGCATGGGCGTGGACTCGAGGTCCTCGCGCAGCACGGCGAGCTTTCCGGCGCGCTTGCGCATGTCGAGCCGCCCGTCGCCGTCGATCACGGCGATCCCGGCGGAGTCGTACCCCCGGTACTCCAGACGCGACAGACCCGCCAGAAGGATGTCCTGGCTCTGCCGAGGACCCACGTACCCGATGATTCCGCACATGGATTCGAGTCTACGTGGCGGGGCTGAGCAAACCCCTCCGCGGCCACTCGGGAGCCGGGCCCGAGCGATTTCGGAGCCGCACGGCGGAGACCAGGTCGCTCCCGGGCCGGCCCGTTCAGAGCTTGCGGAGCAGCACGGTCTCGACCGTGTGGTCGGCACCCTTCTGAAGCACGAGCTTCGCGCGATGGCGCGTGGGCAGCACGTTCTCTTCGAGGTTCGGCAGGTTGATCTCGCGCCAGTATCCGAGCGCACGCTCGACGGCCTCTTCGTCGCTGATGTCGGCGAAGACCTTGAAGAACGAGGTCGGATTGGTGAAGGCGTTGTCGCGCAGCGCGAGGAAGCGGTCGACGTACCAGCGTTCGATGTGCGCCGCATCGGCATCGACGTAGATCGAGAAGTCGAACAGATCGCTGACGGCCACCTCGTTCGGCGACGGCGGCGGCTGGAGCACGTTCAGCCCCTCGACGATGACGACGTCGGGTCGGTGCACCGTGACGTGCGCGTCGGGCATGATGTCGTATCGCACGTGGGAGTAGAACGGAGCCCGCGCCTCCTCCGCACCCGACTTCACCTCGCTGAGGAACTCCACGAGCGCCCGCCGGTCGTACGACTCCGGGAAGCCCTTGCGGTCCATGAGACCGCGCCGTTCCAACTCAGCGTTCGAATAGAGGAATCCGTCGGTGGTCACCAGCTCCACCCGAGGGGTGTCGGGCCAGCGGCTCATCAGCTCGCGCAGCAGACGCGCGATGGTCGACCTACCCACCGCCACCGACCCGGCGACTCCGATCACGAAGGGAGTCGTGGCATCCGGCTCCCCCAGGAAGGTGCTCGTGTCGGCACCGAGCCGACGGGTGGCCCGCGCGTACAGGCTCAACAGACGACTCAACGGCAGGTAGACCTCGGCGACCTCGCGGGGGTCCAGCCGATCTCCGATACCGCGCAACTGCACGATCTCGTTCTCGGTCAGCGGCTGCTCCAGCCCACCGGCCATGCGAGCCCAGTCGTCGCGGTCGATCTGACGGTAGGGGCTCAGCGACGGCGCGGGAGCTGCGGTCTCGGTCTCGGCGGCGGACACCCGCTCATGCTACCCGGGGCGTCACCCTCCCCCGCCGACCCCGGCCGTCTCTCCGCGGCCACTACGCTCGGGTCGTGCGCCTGGGAGTCCTCGACATCGGTTCGAACACCGTCCACCTGCTCGTCGCGAACGCCCGGGCGGGAGGACGACCGACCGCCACCACCTCGCACCGCTCCGTGCTCCGGCTGATGCGCTACCTGCTGCCCGACGGGTCCATCTCGCAGGAGGGTGTGCGGGGACTGGTGGATGCCGTGACCGCCGCGCGCGATCGCGCCCGCGCCGAGCGGGTCGACGAGCTCCTCGCCACGGCCACCTCCGCGGTGCGCGACGCGACCAACGGAGAAGAGGTCATCGCCCTCATCGAAGAAGCGCTCGGACAGCCCCTCCAGGTTCTGGGCGGCGAGACCGAAGCCCGCTTCACCTACCTCGCGGTGAGGCGCTGGTTCGGCTGGTCGGCGGGGCAGATCCTGCTGTTCGACATCGGCGGCGGCTCCCTCGAGATCGCGGGCGGCGCCGACGAGCTCCCCGATCTCGCCGAGTCCGTGCCGCTCGGCGCGGGACGCTCCACGGTGCAGTTCCTCCCCCACGACCCTCCCAGCGGCGAGGAGATCGACGCGCTGCGTCAGCACGCGGCATCCGTCCTCGCCCCCGTCGCCGAGCGCTTCGCCGCCCTCCCGCGCCCCGACCACGTGGTGGGGTCGTCCAAGGCCATCCGATCGCTCGCGAAACTGGCGGGCTATCCCGTCCCCGGCTGGTCGGGCATCGACCGCATGGTGCTGCCTCGCAGAGAGCTGAAGGACTGGATCCCGCGGCTCGCTCGCATCCCCGCCGACGCACGCGAGGCCCTGCCGGGCATCACCGCCGACCGCACGTTCCAGATCGTGGCCGCCGCGGTCGTCGTCGAGCGCGCCATGAAAGCGCTCGATGTCGAGGAGCTCGAGGTCTCACCCTGGGCGCTGCGCGAGGGCGTCCTGCTGCGATACATCGAATCGCTCGAGTACTGATCACCGCGGCATCCCTTCGACGGGACCTCCGCGGACGTCAGCGCCCACCGAGGACGGGTCGGGCGTGCTCGACGCACGTCGGCCCCGTCCTTCGGGGTCAGAGGGCGAGGCGCTCCCGCACAACCTCGGCCAGCCGATCGGCGTGTGCGCGGGCGTCCTCTTCGGAGGCCGCTTCGACCATCACTCGCACGAGCTGCTCGGTGCCCGACGCGCGCAGCAGCACACGACCGGAGTCGCCGAGCTCGGCCGTCGACGCGGCTACGGCTCGCTGGACGCCCTCGTCGCTCACGCCGTCGCGATCCACGCCGCGCACGTTCACCAGCACCTGCGGGTAGACGGTCATGATCGAGGCGAGCTCAGCCAGCGTCTTGTCCTGACGGGCCATCTCGGCCACGAGGTGCAGACCGGTCAAGAGGCCGTCACCGGTGGTGGCGAACTCGCTCATGATCACGTGTCCGGACTGCTCGCCGCCGAGGGAGTAGCCGCCCTCGTTCATTGCTTCGAGCACATAGCGGTCACCCACGCCGGTCTGCAGAACCCGGATGCCGTGGGCCTGCATCGCACGGTGGAGTCCCAGGTTGCTCATGACCGTCGCCACGAGCGTGTCGTCGGCGAGCGCCCCGCGCTCCTTCATCGCGACCGCGAGGATCGCCATGATCTGATCGCCGTCGACGATCTTGCCCTGTGCGTCGACGGCGAGGCAGCGGTCGGCGTCGCCGTCGTGGGCGATGCCGACGTCGGCGCCCAGACGCACGACGGCCTCGGCGAGCACGTCGAGGTGCGTCGAGCCCACGCCGTCGTTGATGTTCAAGCCGTCGGGCTCGGCTCCGATGACCGTCACCTGGGCGCCCGCGTCCTTGAAGGTCTCGGGCGACACGCCAGCCGCCGCGCCGTGGGCGCAGTCGAGGACGACATGGATGCCGTCGAGACGGTGCGGCAGAGACCCGAGAAGGTGCAGCACGTAGCGGTCCTCGGCATCGGCGAAACGACGAATGCGCCCGACTCCCGCGCCGGTGGGCTGCAGCCGCTCGCCTTCGAGGGCGCTCTCGATGCGCTGCTCGACGATGTCGGGCAGCTTGGTTCCGCCACGGGCGAAGATCTTGATGCCGTTGTCAGGGGCCGGGTTGTGCGACGCCGACACCATCACGCCGAAGTCGGCGTCGTGGTCGGCGATGAGGAACGCGGTGGCTGGGGTGGGGATGACGCCGGCGTCGAGAACGTCGACACCGGAGGAGGCCAGGCCTGCGGCGACCGCGGCCGAGAGGAACTCCCCCGAGACACGCGGGTCGCGCGCGACGACGGCCGTGAGGCGACGACCCTCGGCCTTGCGCGCTTCCGCAGAACGGCCCTGGCCCAGGACGACAGCAGTCGCCTGGGCCAGGTGCAGCGCGAGTTCGGCGGTGAGGAGGCCGTTGGCCAGCCCCCGCACCCCGTCCGTGCCGAAGAGAGGCATACGGAGGATCGAACTCAGCGCTTGGAGTACTGAGGCGCCTTGCGGGCCTTCTTGAGACCGGCCTTCTTGCGCTCCTTGACGCGAGCGTCACGCGAGAGGAAGCCGGCCTTCTTGAGGGTCGGGCGGTTGTTCTCGGCGTCGATCTCGTTGAGCGCGCGAGCGATGCCCAGGCGCAGCGCGCCGGCCTGACCCGAGGGGCCACCACCGGAGATGCGCGCGATCACGTCGTACGAGCCGGCGAGCTCGAGCACCGTGAACGGGTCGTTGATCAGCTGCTGGTGCAGCTTGTTCGGGAAGTAGTCCTCGATCGTGCGGCCGTTGACCGTGATCGTGCCCGAGCCGGGAACGAGACGCACGCGGGCGATTGCCTGCTTGCGACGGCCCACGGCTGCGCCGGGAACCGAGAGCACGGGGCGCTCGGTGGCGACGACCGACTGCTCGGCCGGCGTCTCGGTGCTGTAGTTGCTGGAGTCGATGTTCGACACTGTTTCGTCCTTATCCGGCGGCGCTTACTGGGCGACCTGGTCGAAGGTGTATGCCGTGGGCTGCTGAGCACCGTGGGGGTGCTCGGCGCCGCGGTAGACCTTGAGCTTCTTGAGCTGCGCCGCGCCGAGGCTGTTCTTGGGCAGCATGCCGCGGATGGCCTTCTCGACCGCGCGGACAGGGTTCTTCTCGAGGAGTTCGTCGTAGGTGACGGACTTCAGTCCGCCCGGGAAGCCCGAGTGGCGGTAGGCCTTCTTCTGCGTGAGCTTCTGGCCCGTGAGCGCGACCTTTTCGGCGTTGATCACGATGACGAAGTCACCAGAGTCGATGTGGTTGGCGAAGGTCGCCTTGTGCTTGCCGCGGAGGAGGACCGCCGCGTGCGAGGCCAGACGGCCGAGAACGACGTCGGTGGCGTCGATAACGACCCACTCGCGCGTGACCTCAGCGGCCTTGGGGGTGAAAGTGCGCGTCACAGTAGTGCTGCTTTCTTGATCGAACGGAGGAGTTCGTGAATCCCGCTCCGGTGGTCCGTTACCCCGCCGATGGCGGGAGAACAGGGCCGGTGGAGGGCTCACGTTCGGGCGACCCGCTCGCAGAGAGGCGGGCACCAAAGATCGAGACTACGCCATTCGGATGCCATGACCAAACGCTGCCGCCTCCGCCCGGCGGGAATCGCGCCCCTCACTCCGCCCCGGCACGGGACTCCTCCTGCGCCCTCACGCGCAGATGCCCCGCCACCGATCGGGTGGCGGGGCATCTCGGCATCCGTCGCGTCCTCCGCGGGTGCGGGCGAGAGTGGGGACGCGCGCGGCGGCGGGGTCAGCGCTTCAGGAAGTCGATCAGCACGCGGTTGAACTCGTCGGCGTGGCTGACGTTGACGCCGTGGGGCGCTCCGGCGACCACGTGCAGCTCGCTGCCGGCGATCGCCTCGTGGGTGCGCTTGCCCGACCCCTCGAAGGGCACGGTTCCGTCGCTGTCACCGTGGATGACGAGGGCCGGCACCGTCACGTTCGGCAGGTCTTCGCGGAAGTCCGTCGTGGCGAAGGCCTCCATCGACTTCAGGGCGGCGTGGTGGTCGGCCTGGTTGGCCAGCCGCTCGGCCTCGGCGCGCTCGGCCTCCGGGACGGCGAGAGTGCCGTCGACGGAGAAGAAGTCGGTGGTGAACTGGTGATAGAACGCCTTCTCGTCGCCCTTCAGACCCTGCTTCATCCCGTCCGCGGTCGCGTCGTCGAGCGGCCCCTCGGGGTTGTCGTCGGTCTGGGCCAGGTACGGCGGAACCGCGGCCGCGAAGACGACGCTGTGCACACGGTCGGATCCGTGACGGGTCAGGTAGCGGGCGACCTCACCACCGCCCATCGAGAAGCCGACGAGCGTGACGTCGCGCAGGTCGAGAGCCTCGAGCACAGCCTCCAGGTCGTTGCTGAAGGTGTCGTAGTCGTAGCCGGTGTGCGGCTTGTCGCTGCGCCCAAAACCGCGACGGTCGTAGGTCACGACGCGGTAGCCTGCGGCTTCGAGGGCGGGCACCTGGTGAGCCCAGGACTCGCCCGAGAGGGGCCAGCCATGGATGAGGACGACGGCGCGGCCCGTGCCGCCGGTGTCGTCGACGTGGAGGTCGATGTCGGTCAGAAGTCCGTGGTGTGCGGTGATCTCGCTCATGGCAGCCATGGTTCGAGTCGAAGCTGGACGCAAGGGAGCGGTTGACGCACCGCGGCCGGCTTGGTATTGACCGCGACGGCAGCGTCGGCTGGCAGAACCGCGCACTCGGCGCAACCCCGAACGAACACGGAAGCGAGACGGGGCGCCCTCACTACACTCGGTGCATGAGCCACGCCTCCGACGGTCACAGTCCAGGCGCCCGGGTGACCCCGGGCGATGTCCTCCCCCTCGTCACGGTGGTGACCCGGTGAACGATCTCGCGCTCAACATCGTGCTGGTCGTGGTCTTCGTTCTGGTCGGCGGCGTCTTCGCTGCGACCGAGATGGCCCTGGTCACTCTTCGCGAGAGTCAGGTGAACGCCCTCGCAGCCCGCGGTCGGCGTGGCCAGAAGGTCGCCGACCTCGCGCGCAACCCCAACACGTTCCTCTCCGCCGTGCAGATCGGGGTGACGGTGGCCGGGTTCGCCTCCGCAGCGTACGGCGCGTCATCGATCGCCCCGTCCGTCACCCCCCTCTTCACCAACCTCGGCCTCGACCAGGGCGCCGCAGCCACGATCGCCACGATCACGTTGACCCTCGTCATCGCGTATCTGTCGCTCGTGCTCGGCGAACTGGTCCCCAAGCGCCTCGCCATCCAGCGCAACGCCGCGTTCGCCTACGCCGTCGCCCCGGTGCTGAACGGCTTCGCGAAGCTCATGCGGCCGGTGATCTGGCTGCTGTCGATCTCGACCAACGTGCTCGTCCGCCTGCTCGGAGGCGATCCGAACAAGACCGGCGAGGAACTGACCGACGAGGAGTTGCGCGACATCGTCTCGAGCCACGAAGGGCTCCCCGCCGACGAGCGCCGCATCCTCGACGACGTCCTCTCACTCCGGGACCGCCACGTCAGCGAGGTCATGCGCCCTCGACCCGAGGTCGTGACCCTCGACGCCGGCGGCACGATCGCCGACGCCTACGAGCAGGTCCGCGACCTGCCCTTCTCGCGCTATCCGGTGGCGGAGCAGACCATCGACGACGTCGTCGGCTTCGTCCACGTGCGCGACCTCACCGACGACCCGGAGCGTGCCCTGAGCGCGGTCATGCGTGAGATCCGCTACATCCCGTCGACCGCCCGCGTCCTGCCGACGCTCACCACGATGCGCGCCGAGGGCAGCCACATCGCCGTCGTCGTCGACGAGTACGGCGGCACCGACGGCATCGTGACCCTCGAAGACCTCGTCGAGGAGGTCGTGGGAGAGATCTTCGACGAGTACGACACGGATGCCGAGCAGCCCCTGTCTGAGGGAGAGCACGGGACCGTCGAGGGGCGTCTGAACCTCCAGGACTTCGAGGAGGCGACGGGTGTCGCACTGGCGCGCGGGGCCTCCGACACCGTCGGCGGGTTCGTGGTCGAGCGGCTGGGTCGCCTCGCCCACGTCGGCGATGTCGTCGAGGTGGACGGCGCGACACTGCAGGTGAGCGCGGTCGACCGACGTCGCGTAGCGGAGCTGCTGGTGACCCGGCATCCCGTCGATGCAACCGGTGACGGCGGCGAGCGCACCGATCGAGCATGATCATCCCGGCGTGAGCCGACGGCACGAACCCGTCGGCTC
>JAKOMY010000197.1 GCA_022702225.1 Microbacteriaceae bacterium
ACCACGGCCTGCGCGCCGTTTCGCGCGGAGGCCCTGCGCCCGTAGCTCAATGGATAGAGCATCTGACTACGGATCAGAAGGTTAGGGGTTCGAGTCCCTTCGGGCGCACACTGTGTTGAGACAGTAAGAGAAGCCCCGGCGTGAAGAAATTCCGCCGGGGCTTTTTCTCTGCCCGGATGCCGGTGACCCGGCCGGTCCGCGGGACCTCAGGCCGAGGCCTCCTCCTCCGCATGAGCCGCATCCATCGCGGTCGAGTGCAGCTGAAGGATCGCGACGGCCTCGTGGAGGGAACCGAGCGGCGTCTCGATCTCGTCGTAGTGGTGCACGAAGCCGTTCGCGTCGCGTGCACTCACCGCGACCAGGGCGTACCCCGGCCGAGCGACGCGCTTCGCGCGTCCCGATCGTCGTCGTGCCATGGCATCCGCCTTCCGTTGGCGCCGAGGCTACCCCGGGCGCGCGCGGAACCGGGGTCAGCGCGCGGCGGACTTCTTCTTCTTGCCGCCCTTGTGCGTCTCGGGCTCGGGTGAATCTTTCGTCGCCCCCGCCTCGTCGGCAGCAGCCCGGTCCTTCGCTCGACGTTTCGCCTGCGAGGCGAGACGCGCGAGGTCGACCATGCGGAGCGCGTCCATGCGCGCCTTGCGCATTCGGGCGTAATCCGGATCGGCGTCCGCGGTCATGCCCTCGACGTCGAGACGCTGGCTGAGGTTCGCCTCGACGTCGCCCCACGCCGCGATACGGGCGTCGGCGACGAGGACCTTGACCCGCTCGGGATCGTCGGCGAGGGCGCGCAGCTCCTTGGCGACACCGCGGGACTGCTTGGCACGACGACGCAGGTTGCGCGTGTCACGGTCGCGGTAATCGTGGGTGCCCGACGAATCCGAGAACCGGCCCCACGCGCGCTTTCGCTGATGGGTGACCCGCTCCGCCGCCTGGTCCTGCTCGTCGGCGAGGGAGCGCAGCGTCTCGCGGGCCAGCTCGGCGAAGACCTCGCCGTCGAAGTGGCCCCCGCGGGCGATGGTGTCGACGAGAATCCGGTTGCGCACAGCGAGCCGCGCCGCGGCTGTCGCGATCGACAGCCCCTCGGCGATGGCCTCCTTCGTGCGCCCCACGTGACCTCCCCGTCCAGGCTATCGTCCGGGGCGCGTCAATCGCTCAGGTGAGCTTCGCCACCACGGCTGCGATGCGACGGGCGCGGGTGTCGGCGGCCTTCGCTGCATCGACGCTCGTCACGTGCGCTTTGCGCGCGCTCGGCGAGAGGGCGTCGAATTTCGCGCGCATTCCCGCGTCGGAAAGGGCCGCAGCCAGGTCGTCGGGAATTTCCACCGTGCGGGGCGCGGTGTCGAGGGCGAGATCGACGGAGATGGCGTCCCCTCCCGACAATCCCGTGGCGGCGCGCTTGTCCGCGGAGAACGGGATGAGGGATTTCCCGCCCATCGCACCGATCGTGCTGGAGAAGGTGAACCCGTTCACGTCCACGATGACCGCGGCGCGCCTTCCACCGCCCAGAGCGTCGACCACCTCGGGCGGCACCTCGATCCCCGTGTTGTTGCCCGTTTGCCGAAGGGTCGTATCGAAACGCATGGCCGGAGTGTGTCAGACAGTCGGCTAAGTGAACAACGGCCTAAATGCAATCCCCTCCATCCGAGCGGCGGGACTGCCTATGGTCGGTTTCGTTGCGGAGGGCCTCGGAGAGTACTCGGGGGCCTTCTGTCATTTCCGGATGCATACAGGAAACACCCAGGTGTGCGCAAAGCCCAATCCGAATCGAGCGTTGTCTCCGAAGATGTGATGAGGCGGCCGGACGGTCGCTGCCAACACTCTGGGAGGTTCATCATGAGCTCATCACCCAACCGTCTCGTGGCCACCGTCTTCGGCGCTGTCTACCTGCTCGTCGGTCTGCTCGGCTTCGCCGTCACCGGCGGGGTCGGTTTCATCGCCACACAGGGCGGACTGCTCCTCGGCATCTTCGAGGTCAACCCGCTCCACAACATCGCCCACCTCCTGATCGGTGCCGCACTGCTGGTCGCCGGTCTCGCCAACGCTCGCGCAGCGAAGGGCGTCAACACGACCGTCGGCGCCGTCTACCTGCTCCTCGGCATCGTGGGCTTCTTCCTCGTGGGCACCGCCGCGAACATCCTCGCGCTGAACGTGCCCGACCACTTCCTCCACCTCGCCAGCGCCGTCGTGCTGCTGGGTGTCGGCCTCGGCACCGAGCGCAACGTCCCGCGTACCGCGGCGGTCTGAGCATGACTGCTGCGACCTTCGTGAGGTCGTGGCCCTCCGTATCCGCGTGGGGGGCCGGTCTCATCACCGCCGCCCTCGGCGCGGGTGCCATCATCCGTCCCGATTCCGGGGCCGTCGCAAGCGGCCTCGGGATCGGGATGGTGGTCCTCGGCCTGGCCTGCCTCGCGTGGGGAGCGGCCACACTGTCGACGGGCCGTCTCGTCGTCCCCCGCATCACGTTGGCGGGAGCGCTCGTCGCCCTCGCCCTCACGGCGGGCCTGATGTTCGCCGCTCCCGCGCACACGAGCATCCTCGGCGTCGCGGCGGCGTGCGCCCTGCTCGTCGTCGTGGGTGCCACCGCGGCCGTTCATCTTCGCCGAGTGAGCCGCGGTCCGAATCCGACGCGCACCGCCCAGCCGATGAGCGTCGTCGGACTGCTCGTCGCCGCCGCGGTCATCGCCGTGGTCGTCACCCCCGCTCTCGGGGCCACGCAGAACGCCGTCCTCCTGCGCGACGACGGCACCGTTCCCGTCATCTCGCACGAGGGACACTGATCCCTCTCACGGAGCCCACCCGCTCAGACGGTGGCACGCTGGAAGGGTGACGATCGACGCCTCCTCTTCCGCTCCCGGCTGGATCCAGTCGCTGCGCGGCAAGATCCTCGTCGCTCTCGCGGGAGATCCCACCGGCATGGCCCCCTACGTCCGCGCGATCGCCGACGGAGACGACACCGGCTACTTCGTCGAGAACGGCCCCGCGTGGACCGTGCACGCCGGGATGGGCACGCTCGTGGCCGGCATCCGGGCCCTTCTTCTCCAGGCCCTGCACCCGGGAGCACTCGCCGGCGTGCACGACTGGTCGCGCTATCGCGAGGACCCGATCGGTCGTCTCACCGGCACCGTGCGCTGGGTCATCACGCTGACGTACGGATCGAGGACGCAAGCGGATGCCGAGACCGCACGCGTCGGGAGGTTTCACCGCCGCGTGAAGGGCGAGTACGTCGGCGGCGACGGAAGCGAACGCGCGTACACCGCCGAGGCGGCGGACCTCGTCCGATGGGTGCACCTCGCCTTCACCGACGCGTTCCTCGCCGGACACGAGGTGTCGCGCACGCCCATTCCCGGCGGACCCGACGCGTACGTCTCCGATTGGGCCACCGCCGGTCGACTCATGCGGGTCGTCGACCCGCCCCTCACCAGACGCGATCTCCGCGCCGAGATCGACGGCTTCGCCGACCGTGGCGAGCTGCGCGGCGACGAACGCGTGGCCGACGTGGTGAGGTTCCTGCGCAAGCCGCCGTTCCCCGGGCTCATGGGTCTGTCCTACCGCGTGCTGTTCGCCGCAGCGGTGGCAACCATCCCCCGTCGTTACCGGAAGATGCTCGGGGTGCGGCGTTGGCCTCTTCCCGTGTTGACGCTGACTCGCGTGATCCTACGTATCACGGAGCGCGCGCTGGGCTCGGGCCCCCGCGCCCAGGACATGGCGCGGCTGCGACTGGCCCGGCTGGAGCGTGACGGACGGGAGGCCGCGTGAGCGACGACGCCCGCCAGGCCGCGGAACGCTACCGGCTCGACCGGCAGCTGCGCGAGGCCGGTCTCGCGCCCGAATCCGCCGAACCCGAGGGACCCTCGCGGGGCTCGACCGCTGCCGAGCGCGCCGCCTTCGTCGAGACCTCGATCCAACAGGCGATCCGCCGCGGCGAGTTCGACAACCTCCCCGGCGCCGGCAAGCCTCTCCCCGACCTCGGCACCTCGCACGACCCCGACTGGTGGATCCGTCGCAAGATCGAGACCGAACAGCTCACCGGTCTCGGCCCTCCGGCGTTGACCCTGCGCGTCGAGCACGCCGAGTTGGCGGAGCGACTGGATGCCATCGCCCGCGAACCCGAGGTGCGCGAGGCGGTCGAAGACTTCAACCGCCGCGTGATCGAGGCTCGTCGGCAGCTCCAGGGCGGCCCGCCCGTGGTGACGCCGACGGTGGACGTCGAGGCCGAGGTGGCGGCCTGGGTCGAACGACGTCGCGCACGCGTGGAGGCGGCGGCACGGGCGGCGCCGGAACGACGGCGGCGCTGGTTCCGGCGCTCCTGACCGGCGTCGCTTTCCCCGGCTGACGTCTGGATCACACGATCGGCGCCTGCGCACCCGCTTCGGCATGTGCACGCCGCGTCGTCCGGGAGGACCGTGCGATGTCGCGGGGCGGTCGGGGGGCAGCGGACCCGCCGCGCCGTCAGAGCGCTGCCAGCGCCTCCGCGCGCTCGAGCAGCGCCCGGGCCCGAGCGAGTGCCGGCGCGTACGAGCCGTCGACGGGGCCATCGGGGGTCGTCGACAGCAGCGACCGGGCCGCTTCCACGTCGGCAGGTGCGGGTGTGAAGCCGGCGTGGGCACCGGGGATGGCGGCATCCCTCAGCGCGAGCGTGCCGGTGAAGCCCATCGCGACGGCGTGGAGCGCGGCATCCCGAGCCTGCTCGACCGGGCCGCACGGACCGTCGATGGGTCCCGCGATACCCGCCGCGGCCGAGGCGACGACGAGCTGGGCGCGCGGCCACGACAGCGCGATGCGGTCGGCGGTCATACCGGTGTCGCGACGGAAGTCACCCGTGCCGAAAGCGAGGCGACGGGTCGCGGGGTGGGCGGCGATGGCCGGTGCCGCCAGCAGCGCCGCGGCCGACTCGACCATCGCGACGATCGGCGTGCCGGACGGAAGGGATGCCGCGACGTGAGCCACGTCGTCGGGACCGGCGCACATGGCCAGGACGACCCCGGCGAGGCGATCGTCGAGGTCACGGCCCAGCGCGAGATCGGCTTCTCCGTCGCGCGTTCCGGCGGCGCTGATGCGCAACCACACCGGGGCGTCGACAGCGGCCCGCCGAGCGCGGTCCCGGCCCTCGGCCTTGCGCCCCGCGGGGAGGCCGTCTTCGAGGTCGATCACGAGCACGTCGGCCGCGGTCTCGAGACCGCCCGCCAGCGGCGAGCGGAGCATCCAGGTGCGCGCGAGGTCGACACGCGCCGGGGCGGGGGCGG
>JAKOMY010000194.1 GCA_022702225.1 Microbacteriaceae bacterium
CTACGACCCCGAAGTCCCGAAGCGCTTCGGCTACGGCTGGGAGGTGCTGCTCACCGCCATGACCGCCCCCGACCCCGAGGGGCGTCCGACCGCGAGCGAGGTGGCCGACCTCGCGGCCGAGCTGTGCGACGGTCCCGCGCCCGTGGAAAGCGCCGTCGCCCCCGCGGACCTCGAACCCATGACCGCTCTGGCCGCCGTCCATCAGACCCGGGAGACGTCCGCGCGACGACGCCGACCGCCGCTGTGGGCGTGGGTCACGCACTACCACTGAGCTCGAGGCTCACTCCCCGACCGGCAGTGCGCGCTGAGCCACGAGACGGCGGGCCTCGACGGCGGCGGCGGCGAAGTCGGCATCGGGGTCGTCCATGATGATCTCCGTCGCCCGGGCGTGCGCGCTGACGACGTCGTACGGTGAGGCCGCGGCGCGTTGCACGGCGGGCTCGGCGCGGAAGCCGATCGCGGCGAAGGCCCGACTCAGGCTCCGCTGCGTGTCGTGATCACCCCTGCCGAACTGGGTCGAGAGTTCGTCGGCGAGACTCTCGTGCTGGTCGTCGGGAACGAGACCGGATGCCGTCCGCCAGGCCGCCCGCGCCACCTCGGGATGCCTGTCGCGCAGGACCGCGGGCGTGATCGCGGCGAACGCGACCGGGTCGCCGATCTTCGACAGCGTGTGCAGGGCCTGGCTTCGCGCCTGCGGGATCTCGGACCCCACCTCGGGCAGCAGCGCAGGAACCGTGCGCGCGGGGTCGTGACGCGTGAGCGCCCAGGTCAGCATGTCGCGTACGAAGAAGTCGGTCTCGACCGCGCACCGCGCCACGAGCACGTCGATGTAGCGATCATCGGGGCGTGTCCCCGCGGCGAGCGCTGCCTGCAGCCGGGTCGAGGCGTCGGAGTGCTCGAGGGCCGCGCGCAGCCGGTCGGCGGGTGTGGGGTCGGTCATGGCGATCCCTCCTTCGAATCCAGCGTTTCACGCCGCGGGGCGGGGCGGGCCGCCGCGACCCTTCGCGCTCGTCTTCGAAGTGGATGCCGTGCGACGAACGCCGGCGATGACCCGGGGGTTCGCTTTCATCACGACGCGACGACGCCGCGGGCGTGCCCGTGTTCTGCGCGGTCAGCTGATGGTGATGGGAGTGCCGAGCGGCAGCAGGTGCGCGAGCTCGGTGATGTCGGCATTCGACAGTCGGATGCAACCGTGGCTGGCCGACCGGCCGATGCTGTCGACGTCGTCGGTGCCGTGCAGGCCGATCTGGCCGGGTCCGCCGCCGAAGCTGGAAAGCACATCGGAGAAGGCCGACAGACCGAACGCATAGGGTCCGTAGCCCTCGTTCGTGGGCGCGAGCAGCTCGGTGAGGAAGAACGCGCCGTGCGGAGTCGGCGTGCCGCCCGTGCCGGTGGCGGCGTCGAAGGTCTTCAGCCGTTGCCCGTTCTTGAGGAGCGTGAGGGTGTTGTCTTCGGTGGACGCTTCGAGACTGTACTCGAGGCTGTGCTGCACGACGGCGTCGGCCTTGACCCATCCCGTACTGCCGTTGGGTCGCTGCGCGAGGCGGACCTGCAGCCAATCGCCCTCTGTCGCGGCCACGAGAAGGGTCAAGGGCGCCCCCGATTTCTGCGGGTTCTGCAGGGTGGCGGTCACGCTGCCGCCGGGTTGCCCGTAGACCTCGAGCACCGCACCGGCGGCCGTCGCGGAGGTGGCGATCGCCGTGGACGCCGTGGCCGTCGGTGTTGCGCCAGAAGTCGGCTGCGTCTCGGCGGTCGCCGAGGGGGCGGCATCCGGGATCGCTAGCGGAGAGCACCCGGCGAGGAGAAGGATCGCCAGGAGCGCCGAGGCCCCGATGGCGATGGTCGCGGTCGCGCGGCTGGACACAGTGGACTCCCGGGAGTGAAACGAGAACGGGAACGCCGGACCGGAACGAAAGGTCCCGGCCCGGCGTGCGAGGGCCGTGTCGATCAGCCGGTGAAGGTCGCGGCGCGCTTGACCGGGGTGGCCGGGCCCGCGACGGGGGTGACCGAGGTCGTGACGAGGGCGGGGTTCGTGTCGGCGGCGTCCGCGGTCACGCTGAAGGTGAGCGGCGCGGCGCGCACGGCGCCGGCGGCGGTGAACGCGCTCAGCGAGTACTGGCCCACGTTGGCGTAGATCGTACCGAGCTTGGGCACGAAGTGCAGCGTGGCTGTGCCGTCGGCGTCGGCGACGGCGTCAGGACCGGCCTCACTGCCCGTGCTGGCGCTCGCGATCCCGAACGAGACCGTGGCGCCCGGCGCGAAGCCGGTGAAGGTCGCAGTGACGCCGTTCTTGAGGTATGTCGACAGCGACTGGGTCTCGGGGGCCGCCGCCGACGTGGGCTGGGCGACGATGGTGATGTCGACCAGCGAGCCGTCAGGATCTTCCCCGTCTTGGAAAACGGAGATGAAGTGGTCGCCGACTTTGGCGTCGTCGGGAATGGTAGCCGTGCCCACGTACTCCCCATTGGCATCGGTTGCTTCCGCGCTCCCGTCGAGGGGGACGGTGGTCAGGGGTGCGATGTCAAATGTGAACGCGAGACTGGCGTTGGGCCGGAACCCGGTGGCGGTGAGTGTGACCGTGCCGCCCGGGGTCGCGGTGGCGGCGCTGGAAGCCAATTTGCCAGAGGCGGCCTGCGCGGCGGAGGCTCCCCCGAAAGAGAGGGCTGCCGCGATGAGACCAGCCGCGACGACGGCGGTGGTCCGTCGCAGCCGAGAGGGAAGAGAAGATGACGCGATCGACATGCGGGAATCCTTACGGTGCGGCAGGGCGTAAGCCGGAGGCTGAAGCAGATTTCGCATCAATCAGCCCAGAACGCCCTCAAACGGTGCGAATCGGTACAGAAAGTACCATAACGGCAACTCGCCCGTATTTTAGGAGCGCGCGGGGGTTCGTAGAGCCGATCGAGCCGCCTCGGGACCGAAGGCCGCGTCGAGGAACAGCCGCGCCGCGCCGAGGATGCCGCCCGTGCGCGCGTGGCGCGGCACGGCAACCTCGAGGTTCTCCGTCGCCATCGGCAGGCAGTCGGCCCAGAGCTTGGATTTGATCGCGGCGATGAAGACGTCGGATGCACTCAGCGAGCCGCCGACGACGAGCCGGTCGGGGGTGAAGAAGTTGACGATCGTGGCGAGGACTCCGCCGGTCATACTGCCGGCCTCGCGCAAGAGGCCGGTGGCGAGAGCATCTCCGTTGCGGGCCAGATCGATCACGGTCTCGACATCCG
>JAKOMY010000222.1 GCA_022702225.1 Microbacteriaceae bacterium
CATTTGCCTCGACGCGGTACAGCGGCTGGTCGCCGTAGCCGAACGGCCACCAGAGCCGCGCGTCGGGCACGTCGATCTCGACTGCGTGGCGCGACGTGCCGCGGGAGGCCACGGCTTCCGCCGTGACGTCGGCCACGACCGCCCCGTCCGGGTCGAGCACGCGCACGCGCGTCGGGGCGGCGCCGTCGGTGTCGGTGTGCCGCACGAGATCCCACTGCACGCGGAGGCGGGCGTGCCCGCCGCGGGCGGCCATGGTGGTGACGAACAGGTCGTCGAGCTCGAGGTCGGGGACGCACTCCAGACGGACCGAGCGCCACAGGCCGATCGAGATGAGGTGCCCGTAATGCCAGCCCCACCCGGGCGACGGCTTCAGCACCCCGTGCCAGTCGCGCGGGGGCGCGTCGAGGCGGACGACGACCTCATCGGTACCGTCTGCGCGGAGCAGGGCGGTCACGTCGATGTCGGGACCGCCGTACATGCCGGTGTGCCGCGCGATCGGCTCGCCGTTGAGCCAGAACGATGCCGAGTCGTCGACGCCATCGAAGCTCAGGCGCACCCGGCGCCGGCGCCAGTCGGCCGGGACGTCGAAGCGCCGCGCGTACCACCACTGCTGCTCCTCGACGCGCGTGCGTCGGAAGTGCCACGGCCATTCCGTCGGCACGCCGTGCGCGGTGAGCTCGGTGTACGTGTGGTCGTCGAGCAGCGGGTCGGGGATCTCGCCCGCGGCGGTGAGGGCGGCCTGCACCGTCCCCGGAACCGCGGCGGGGATCCAGGACGAGCGGTCGGTGTCGGGTCGGTGCCAGCTCACCGGCGCCGCCGGTCGCGGGCCGGCGAACCAGCGCTCGATCGCGAACTCCCGACCGGCGGGAGCCCCGGCGAGCAGCCACTCGCCGTCGAGAGAGAGCACCTCGCGCTCGACGCCGAGCGGACCGTCGCCGCCCGCCGACACCGACGGCGCGGACACCGGAAGGGTCGCGTGCGCCTGCACCCAGCGGTCGCCGTACAGCGGCGAGGCCAGCGACCGCGCCCTCTCCCGGTCGTCGAGCGAGGTCATGCCCTCACTTCACCGCCCCGGCGTACAGTCCGCTGACGAAGAAGCGCTGCGCGAAGACGAACAGCAGCAGGATGGGCAGGCTCATGATGAGCACCGCCGCCATGATGTTCCCCCAGTCGGCGAGGTATTGCGCCTTGAAGTACAGCACGCCCGTGGTCAGCGTGCGCTTCGACGGGTCGGTGAGCAGCAGCTGCGGCACGAGGTAGTCGTTCCAGACGCCGACGCCCTGCAGCACCCAGAACGTCGCGATCGCGGGACGTGCGAGCGGCAGGAAGATGCGGCGGAAGAGCGTGAAGTACCCCGCCCCGTCGATGACCGCGGCTTCCACGATCTCTTTCGGCACCTGCCGCATGAACGCCGCCATCAGGAAGACGCCGAACGGCAGGGCGCCCGCGATGTAGATGAGGATCACCCCGGCGTAGTTGTTGATGAGACCGAGGTCGCGCACGACGCGGAACTGCGGCACCAGTGCGAGCTGCATCGGCAGGAAGATCCCGGCCGCCAGCAGCAGGTAGACGCCAGATCCGATGCGCGTGGCCTGCCGCACGATCGCGTACGACGCCAGAGCCGCGACGAACGTGGCGACGGTCATGCTGACGACGGTCAGCAGCACCGAGTTGAAGAAGAGGTTGGCGAAGCCGGCATCCTGCCACGAGGTGACGAAGTTGTCGAAGGTCGGCGCCTGCGGCAGCCCGGTCGGGTTCGTCAGCACCTCGAGGTTCGGCTTGAACGCCGTGATGACGATGATGACGATCGGGTAGATCATCGCGATGCTGAGCACGATCAGCAGCAGGTTGATCGGAAGGCGACGGGCCAGGCGCATCGCGGAACGCGTGGAGATGCGCGGGCCGGCGCTGGTGCTGGTGGTCATCGGTTGCCCTCCTCGGCGGCGACGCGGTTGTTGAGTCTGTTCTGCACGGCCGCGATCGCGATCAGCACGATGAGCACGAGCACGGCCATCGCCGAGGCGTAGCCAAAGTTGTTGTTGACCAGGCCCTCCTGGAACACCTGCGTCATGAACAGCTGCGTCGAATTGCCCGGCCCGCCTCTCGTCATCAGGTAGACGGTGTCGAAGGCGCGCAGGGCGCCGTTGATCGACAGCACGAGCACGAGGCCGATCGAGGGGATCATGAGGGGGATGGTGATGAAGCGCATCGCCTTCCAGCCGCGCGCGCCGTCGACCTTGGCCGCCTCGAGGATCTCGCCCGGGATGGTCGACAGGCCCGCGAGGAAGATGACGACGTTGAAGCCGAGGCCGCTCCAGAGGTCCACGAGGATAACGCTGTAGAGCGCGAGGTCGTAGTTGCCGAGCCAGTCCTGCGCGAGGCCCCCGAGACCGATGCTGCGCAGCAGCGTGTTGAACGTTCCCGTGGTGGGGTCGTACATGAAGCTCCACGTGAACACGATGGCCACGGGCGAGATGACCATCGGCGCGAAGAAGATCGCGCGGTAGATGTTGCCGAGCCGCAGCTGACGATGCAGGAGCACGGCGATGAGGAAGGCCAGGATCGTCTGCACGATGATCTTGAAGAACCCGTAGATCGCGGTGTTGCCGATCGCCTCCGTGAGCACCGGGTCGCCCGAGAAGATGCGCACGAAGTTGTCGGCGCCAATGAACTCCCACGCGCGGTTGAAGCCGCGGGCGTCGGTGAAGCTGGCGACGATCACCTGCCCCATGGGGTACACCGTGAAGACCGTGTACAGCACCAGCGCGGGCGCAACGGCGATCCAGAACCTACCCACGGTGGAACGCCCGGTCCACAGGCGCGCCTTGAGCGAGCGCGTGGTCACCGCCTGTGTCGCGGTGGGGTCGTCCAGGGCGAGGACCCGCGGGTCCTCGACGCGTGTGCTGCTCATAGCGTTCCAATCGGGTCGGAAAGGGGGATGACGACGGTCACGCCCCGGGCGGGCACGTCGATGCGCCCGTCCGCGACAGGGGCGCGGTGTCCGTCGAGGTGGTCGGTCTCGGCCTCGCCGAGACCCGTCAGGTGGAGCGACAGGGGTTCGTCGTCATAGGTGGCCACGACGACGGCGCGCGCGCCGTCGGTTCCCTCCCACACGGTGACCAGGTCGTGCACGGTGCCGTCGGGTCGGTGGGCGACGACGTCGTGATCGACGACGAGGCGCCCGTTCCAGAGCACGTCGCGGTGGCGGTCGCGCAGGGCGTCGGCCTGCCGCGCGAGCGCCACGGTCGCGGGCATGTCGCCCGGGCGGCCTTTGAAGTTGTACGGCTCGAGGCTCATCGCGTAGCCGTACAGCACGCACTGGGCGACCATCGAGCGGTCGTCGAAACCGGTCAGTGCAGTAACGATCCGCGCGTCGGGGCGCAGCTGACGCCCGAGCGGGCGGTGCGTGGGCGAGGCGCTGCGGAAGTACGAGACGTCGTAGTGGGCGAACTGGTCGTCGTACGCCCCCTCGGCGGCGATGACGAAGGTGTCGGTGCGGTCGCCGAGGGCGGCGCGGATGTCCTCGACGAAGACGTCGTCCCATGTGAAGGCGCTGGCGCCGACGGGGTGACCGTGGTCGTCGGCGAAGCACAGCAGAGCGCGTCCGTGGTAGAGCGACTCGTCGGCCAAGATGCCGTCGGCCCCCCACTCCGCCATGCGCGCGACCTCGTCGGCGAAGCGTCGCCGCAGCTCCTCGACACCGAAGCACAGGGGCACGTACCAGGGGGTCGCGATCCCGTAGCGCTTGCGCGACGAGTGATAGACGGGACCGGGCTGGGCGTAGGGCTGCCCGTTCGCGTCGCGCGAGACGAACGGCTCGAGCTCCTCCCACAGTGGGCCGGGCTTCTCGACCCAGACGTACTTGACGTAGAGGACCGTGGCGACGTCGAGTTCGCGCGCGCGGGCGAGCGCCCGGCGCAGCCCCTCTTCACCGCCGAGCTTCTCGGCCGGCCGGTGCTGCGGGACGAGACCGTCCTGGCCGCCCTCGTTCCACCCGACGATCTGGATCGCGCCGATGCCCTCGCGAGCGCACTCTTCGATGATGTCGACGAGCGCGTCGAAGTCGTACCGGGGCTCTGCCTCGGTCGACATCAGCTGCACCTGCAACCAGGAGCGCGGCTCCGCGAGCCATGCGGCGGCCGAGCGCCGCGTCGGTTCCTGCGTCGAGCGATAGGCGTCGAGTCCGCGCTCCCACCCACCCACGAAGGGCGCGACCACCATCTCGGGCAGGGTCGCCTCGATGCCCGCGCCCGCCGGAAAGTGGATGGCGTCGAGGGTGACCGCGGCATCGTCGCCGGCCGTCCGGCGCATACTGTCGTCGAACCCCGGCTCCAGGCTCGCCCGCCACCCGATGAAGGCCAGGGATCGCTCGGCCGGCTCCACGGTGAGACCGCCGTGCTCGCTGGCGAGGATCACGAAGGGCGAGGTGGGGGTACCCACCAGCTCCGGGCGGAGGTTGCCACTGGCGTAGTCGGGGAAGGTGGTGCCCCAGTACGGCGCATTCGAGTCGAAGACGGGAAGAAGACCGATGCAGGTTCCCGTGGAGTAGTCGACGCCGCGCAACTCCAGGGAGCCTTCGGCGGGACGGATGCCACGAAGCGACGGGAACCGCACGGCTTCCACACCGCCCGCGTCGAGGCGGAACGCCAGCCCCAGACGCAGCGCTCCGTCGTGCACGCGGGCGGTGGCGACGATCTCGCCGGCGAGCCTCTCGCCGTTCGAGGCGACGGGGTCGCTCCAGACGAGGCGCAGCGCGCTGCGGCCGTCGGCCTCGACGCGCGTCACCGTCTGCACCGATGTCTCGACGACGACCGTGCGATCACCGCCGCGCGGGACCTCGAGGACGTAGAGCGAGGGCGCCGCGGCATCCGGGCGCGAGAGTCCCGCCTCCTCCGCGCTCACGCGGCTGATTCCCCCGCTCACCGGGTCGAAGGTCACCGCGATGCGATCGTCGGCGATCGTCCATTCGGAGCTCACAAGCACATCCTCGTTCTCGTCGTGTAGCCATACTACATACTTAAGCGCGTAATGCGCCTGGATCGTTTCAATACGGGGTCGGAATGCGCGTACGCCGTAGCCGAACTACCGCGCGCGTCGCGAAAACCGGGAGGGGCGACCGCCGCCGAGCTTCGGGGCGTCAACGGTGCAGTGGGGCGGACAATGTCCGCCCCACTGCACGAAACGTGCCCCGATCCGACCGCGGTACCCCCCCCCGGCAACGGGGCGGGCGTTACTCCACGGACCCACGCCGCTCACCCGCGCGACAGCCGCGGCGACGCGGCGTCAGTCGGCGTTCGCGCGGATCTCGGCGAGCGTCTCGTCGAGCTCGGAGATCACGGTGTCGACGTCCGCGCGTCCCGCGATGAGGTTCTGCATCCCCACCAGGAGGGTCTCCTGCAGTTGCGGGTGCGCGGGGATCACGACGGGGCGGAAGGTCTTGCCCTCCCACGCGGCGACCATGTCGGGGAAGAGCGGGTCGTTGCCCGAGACGTCGATGCCGGTGGTGGTCGGGAACGCCTTCACCGAGGTGAGGAAGTCCGTGTACACCTCGTCTCGGAAGAAGAAGTCGATGAAGCTCTCGGCGGCCTCGACGCGGTCGTTGCCCGGGTTGATCCCCCACGCGACGAGGTAGCTGCCCCACATGTCGGCGACGTCGGCGTCGAGGGTCGGGAAGTTCATGTAGCCCGGCTCCACAC
>JAKOMY010000252.1 GCA_022702225.1 Microbacteriaceae bacterium
GACCTGCTCGCCGACCTCGAGCAGGCCCTCGTGGGCGTCCCCGTCGTCGAGCGCGAGACGGTCGTGCTGTGAGCCGTCTGCAGCACTTCGGCTGGTTCCTCGCGCGCGGCTTCGGTCCGCACGGATGGGGGCACCCCTACCTGCGCTGGAACCACCGCTGGAGCGAGCCGGGGCTCTATCAGGACTCGGCGCGGACGCTCGAGCAGGCCGGCTTCGACCTGCTGATCATCGAGGACGCGCCCTCGCTCGGCAGCGCCGACACGATCGACCTGCGGGTGCGTCACGCCTTCGGCGGACCCAAGCACGACCCGCTGCTGCTCGCGCCGTACCTGTTCGCGGCGACGCGGCACCTGGGCGTGGTGCCGACGGTCAACCCGGCCGCCTACCTGCCGTACACCGCCGCCCGGCAGTTCGCGACGCTGCAGCACCTGAGCGGCCATCGTCTCGGCCTGAACGTCGTGACCGACACCGGCAGCGCGCGCCACTTCTCGACCGCGCCGCAGCTCGGGCACGACGCGGCCTACGACCGGGCCGAGGAGTGGCTCGACGGCATCCGGAAGCTCTGGGACAGCTGGGGCGAGGGCGCCCTCGTCGCCGACGAAGAGACGGGGATCTACGCCGACGGTACGAAGCTCGAGGCGGTGCAGCACCGGGGTGAGCACTTCGGCTTCGACGGACCGCTGAACGCGGTGCCCTTCACCGACGGCGCGCCCGCGATCGTCTCCCCCGGCGGATCCGGTCGCGGCCTGTCGTTCGCGGGACACAACTCCGACGTACAGTTGGCCCTCGCGCCTCTCGACGAGCAGAGCATCCGGGCCTATCGCGGACGCATCCACGCGGCAGCCGAGGCGGCGGGGCGCGCCGCGTCCGACATCAAGATCCTCTTCGCGATCCAGCCCGTGCTCGTGTCTTCCCCGGAAGAAGCCGATCGCCTGGTCGCGGCATCCGCCGACCCCTCCGAGGACGCGCTGGTCGCCATCGCGCGCAAGCAGTCGAGCGATCTCGAGACCGATCTCACCGGCCTCGACCTCGACAAGCCTCTCGACCGGTCGATCTTCGGCGAGCACGTGTCGGAGGGCAGCATCAAGCGGCTCGTCGGGAAACACGACGAGAACGCGCCGCTGCGGACGCTCCTGGGTGCGCACGCGCGGCTCGGACGCCTCAACGACGGCTCCGGCTTCGTGGGGACGGCCGACGAGTTCGCCGACCGCATCGAGGAACTCGGGGAATGGGGCAACGACGGCGTGCTGCTGTGGGGCGACCTGCACCCGGTCACCGTGCACCGCGTGCTCGACGACCTCGTGCCGATCCTCCGCCGGCGCGGCATCCTCCGCGAGGAGTTCGTCGACGGTGGCCTGCAGGCGAACCTGCGCGCGTTCTAGGTCCCGGGGCGCGTCAGTCGCGCTCGGGCTGCTCCACCGTCGGCGGCGTCCCCTTCTCGTCGGCGACATCGGCCGCGGCATCCTGGGGCCCCTCGACGGACGCGGGCTCTCGGCGCGCGGCGATGAGGCTCGCGATCGTCGCGACCGCCATCGACAGCACGATCACGGCGAGCGACACCCACGTCGAGATCTCGGGAGCCCACTCGATCGGCTCGCCTCCGTTGACGAACGACAGCTCGTTGACGTGCATCGCGTGCAAGATGAGCTTCACACCGATGAACGCGAGGATGAACGCGATCCCGTAGTGCAGGAACTTCAGGCGGTCGAGCAGGTCACCGAGCAGGAAGTAGAGCTGGCGCAGCCCCATCAGCGCGAAGAGGTTCGCGGTGAAGACGATGAACGGGCTCTGCGTGATGCCGAAGATCGCGGGGATCGAGTCGATCGCGAACAGCAGGTCGGTCACGCCGATCGCGACGAACACGATGATCATCGGGGTGAAGAGCTTCTTGCCGCTGACCCGCGTGATGACCTTCTTGCCGTCGTACGAGTCGCTCATCGGCAGCACGCGACGCAGCGTCCGCACGATGAGGTTCTCTTTCTGCGAGTCGTCATCGTGGTCGTCGCCCGGGAACGCCTGGCGGATCGCCGTGTAGACGAGGAACGCGCCGAAGAGATAGAAGATCGGGCTGAAGTTCTCGATGATGGTCGCGCCGACCAGGATGAAGGCGCCGCGCAGGATGAGCGCGATGATGATGCCCACCATCAACACTTCCTGCTGGTACCGGCGCGGCACCGCGAACTGCCCCATGATCAGCACGAACACGAAGAGGTTGTCGATCGACAAGCTGTACTCCGTCAGCCAGCCCGCCACGAACTGCCCCGCGACCTCGCCCCCGGCCACGATCCACAGAACACCCGCGAAGATCAACGCGAGCGCCACGTAGAACACGACCCAGAGCGTCGACTCCTTCGCCGCCGGGATGTGCGGGCGCTTGAGGATGATCAGCAGGTCAGCGACCAGGATCAGCACGAGCACGACGAGCGTGATCGTCTGGAAGAGGGGGTCGAGCTGCAGCTCCATCGCGGGGCCTTTCATCGGGGGAAACGCTCGAGTTTATCCGTCGGCCCCGTTCGCACAGGGGCTTGTGCACGTAGAGCTCATTGCGTGCGTACATCCCTGAGACGATCCGGCGCGCCCGGACACTCCTGAGTGAGAGAGTGCTTCCCTGGGGCTCACCCGGAGGGCGGAACGGATGCCATGACCCACGGAGTCATCGACGACAGGGCCCTCGTGGCGCGCGCCGCCGGCGGGTCGGAGGTCGCGTATCGCGAGCTGTACCGGGCATACGCGCGGCCGGTCTACTGGATCGCCCTCGGGCTCGTCGGCGAAGCCGCGGACGCGGAGGACGTCGTGCAGGAGACCTTCGTGGTCGCCTGGCGGAAGATCTCGTCGCTGCGGCTCGAGGGCGAGTCCCTGCTGCCCTGGCTCGCGACCGTCTGCCGCTTGCAGGCGCAGAACCGTCTGAGGGCGCGCCGTCGCCACGGATCGCACGCAGCGCTCGACGACGAGATCCCCTCCCTCGTCGACGTCGAGGCTCAGGTGGTGCAGGCCCAGACCGTGGCAGCGATCCTCGCCGCCGTCGACCGGCTGAGCGACCTCGATCGCGAGATCTTCCGGTTGTGCGCCGCAGAGGGCTACGGGTACGAGGCCGCAGCCGCCTCGCTGGGCGTCTCGCACGGCACCGTTCGCAACCGCCTCTCCCGCATCCGCTCCCGGGTGCGCGCCACAGCGATCGAGACGGAGTCCCCATGACCACGCCCACGCTTCCCCCGCTCCCCGACGAACGGATGGATGCCATAGAGACCGCCGTCTTCGGCCGGATCGCCGACGAACGCGAGCGCACGCGCCGGCGACGCCGGGGCGTGTGGACAGGTGTCGGAGCGGCCGCGTCCGTCGTCGTGGTCGCCGCGGTCATCGGACCGTCGCTGGCCTCGACCTCGGGCGCGAGCGACTCGGCGATCGTGGGCGCCAGCGGCGAGGGCCTGACGAACCAGTACTCCGGCGGTTCCGAGAGCGCGCCGATCGCTCCCCTCGTTCCCGCCCAGGACGCCGCGGGGTCGTCGTCGTCAGATGCGGCCTCGGGTGATGCGGCGGCGCGTGACGCCGCCACCCGCGACATCGTCGCCACCGGCTCGAGCACGGTCGAGGTCGACGACATCGCGAGGGCGATAGACGAGGTCGGCGCCGCGGCGACCGGGGCCGGCGGGTACGTCGAGTCATCGCAGCTCGGCGGCACGATCGGTGCGGTTCCCTACGAGGGATCGGCGTCGGCACCCGCGGCGTCGGCGGGCTCGATCACCGTCCGCGTGCCCGCCGCAGCCCTCACGAGCACCATGGACGGACTGCGTCAGGTCGGGGAGGTCACGGCCACGACCGTCAGCCGCTCCGACGTCACCGAGCAGACCGTCGATCTGCGCGCTCGCGTCGCGGCCGGTGAGGCCTCGGTGGCGCGTCTGACGGAACTGTTGACGCAGGCGGGATCGGTGTCCGATCTCATCACCGCGGAGTCCGCTCTGGCCGAGCGTCAGGCGCAGCTCGACGCGGACCGCCAGGTGCTGCAGTCGGTCGCGTCTCAGGTCGCGATGTCGTCGCTCAGCGTGCGGCTCGTCGAGCGCTCCCCCGCCGCCGTCGCCGACCCGGCGGGCTTCGGCGACGGGCTCGGCGCCGGATGGCACGGCCTGGTCACCACCGTCAACGGGATCGTGATCGGCCTCGGGTTCCTCCTCCCGTGGATCGCGGTCGCGGCGGTGATCCTCGCGGTGACATGGAGCGTGCGTCGAGCGCGTCGGCTCCGTCGCCGTGCCCGCGAGGACTGAGTCGCCCTCTGCCCGCACCGACTTCGGATCGAAGCAGCGGAATAGGGTGCCGGGAGTCCCGGCATCGGATTCCGCTCGACGTTTCAGATTCCCCTGCGACGACCGGCTGGTCCCGGGCAACGAAAAATGCCCCGACCATTCGGTCGAGGCATTTTCGTGTTGGTGACCCCAGCGGGATTCGAACCCGCGTTACCGCCGTGAGAGGGCGGCGTACTAGGCCGCTATACGATGGGGCCGCGTCGTCAACCATTCAAGTATGCATGACAGTTGACGCCCACGCAAAATCGAGGCCGAGCCACCGACTTCTCGGGCGTGTCCGGCCACGGTACCGCGAGATGGCCTCTCACGGAAGAGCCGTTAGACGCTGTTCACCCACCGCGCCAGCGCTTGCCCCGCTCCAGCGTGCAGGAGTTGACTCGTCTCATGCGCCTCACGAAGCACGAACACGCCGCCCTCGTCCTCGCCGAATCCGGTCACTCGCTCGTGATCGACCCGGGCAGCTTCACCTCGCCCCTCGAAGACCTGACGAACCTCGACGGCATCGTCATCACCCACGAACACGCCGACCACTGGACGCCGGATCACCTCACGCGCCTGCAGAAGGCCCACCCCGGCGTGCCGATCTACGGCCCCGAAGGGGTGCGCGACGCCGCGGCCGGTTTCGACGTCACCGTGGTCCACCCGGGCGACACCCTCGACCTCGGGCCCTTCCACCTGGAGTTCTTCGGCGGGAAGCACGAGGTCATCCACTCCTCGATCCCCGTGGTCGACAACGTCGGCGTCCTCGTCAACGACGCGGTGTACTACCCGGGCGACTCGTTCGCGGTCCCCAAGCACAAGAAGGTTCAGCTGCTCGCCGCCCCCGTCGGCGCCCCGTGGCTCAAGGTCGGCGACGCCATCGACTACGTGCTCGCGGTCAAGCCGGAGCGCGTCTTCGCCACCCACGACATGACCCTCTCGGTCGCCGGCAAGCAGATGGGCGACGCACGCCTCACCTGGGCCGTCGAGCAGAACGGCGGCTCGTTCATCGACTTGAAGCCGGGCGACTCCGTCGAGGTCTGACGGCCACAGCGTGCCGAACTCCTGAGAAGTTCTCGAGAGTGCGTCCCGAACCGTCGAAAATCAGCGTCCGTCGTCGACTTCTCAGGAGTTTCGTACGCCTCGATCCCGCAGAAACACCGGATGCCACGAGCCCTGGGCCCGTGGCATCCGGTGTTTCTGCGAAGAAGCGCTTACTGCGCGTCGAGATCGGTCTCGAGAAGGGCGACGAGCTCGTCGAGCGCCTGCTCGGCGCCGTCGCCCTCGGCCTTCAGCGTCACGACGGTGCCGTGACCGGCACCGAGGCCCATGAGCGAGAGGATGCTGCCGGCGTTGAGGTCGGCACCGCCCTCGGCGGCGATCGTGACGGGGATCTTCTTCTCCTGCACGGCCTGCACGAAGAGCTTCGCGGGGCGTGCGTGGAGGCCCGAGGCGCTCGCGATGGTGGCCTGACGTTCTGCCATGGTGAATCCTTCCGATTCGACGGGGTGTTACGCGGCGACCGTGGCTGCGGGAGCAGCCTCGGCGACGGCGGCGTCCTGCGTGCTGCGGCCGATGCCCTTGAGGGCGACGACGATCAGCGCAGTCACGACGGTACCTGCCACGATTGCGAGGGCGAAACCCCAGAAGGGGTTGATCGCGAAGAAGACGAAGATCCCGCCGTGGGGGGCGAACGACTGCACCGAGAGCAGCATGCTCAGACCACCCGTGATCGCACCGCCCACCATCGAGGCGGGGATGACGCGCAGCGGGTCGGCAGCGGCGAACGGGATCGCGCCCTCGGAGATGAACGAGGCGCCGAGCAGCCACGCGGCCGCGCCGTTCTCGCGCTCGACCGGGGTGAACTTCTTGCGGGCGAGCAGCGTCGAGGCGAGGGCCATCGCGAGCGGCGGGACCATACCGGCGGCCATGACCGCGGCCATGATGAGGTACGGCGTGGTGTTCGTCTGGGTCGCGGCGGCCAGGCCGGTCGTGGCGAAGACGTATGCGACCTTGTTGACGGGGCCGCCGAGGTCGAAGCACATCATCAGACCGAGGATGACACCGAGCACGATGGCACCTGCGCCGCTGGCGGCGAGCGAGGTCAGACCGTCGGTGAGGGCGGCCATGAGGGCGGCGATCGGTCGGCCGAGGAAGAGGATCATCAGGCCCGAGGCGAAGATCGATCCCAGGAACGGCACAATCACGACGGGCATGAGACCGCGCAGCCACCGCGGGGCGTCGAAGCGACCGAGCCACCAGGCGATGAAGCCCGCGAGCAGACCGCCGATGATGCCGCCGATGAAGCCGGCGTTCATGAGGACGGCCACGGCTCCCGCGACGAAGCCGGGGGCGATACCGGGGCGGTCGGCGATGGCGTACGCGATGAAGCCCGCGAGAACGGCCACGATGAAGCCCATCGAGGTCGCACCGATCATGAAGGCGACCGAACCGAGGTACTGCCCCACCGGACCGAACGACGAGGTGATGCCCTCGGTCGGGAGGTCCCAGAGCGAGTTCTGGATGATGACGTTCGAGGCGTTCTTGGTGACCTCGTAGCCGCCGAGCAGGAAGCCGAGGGCGATGAGCAGACCACCACCGGCGACGAACGGGATCATGTAGCTGACACCGGTGAGCAGCCACCGCTGGATGCGACGGCCCACCGACTGCTGCGCCACGGGAGCATCGGACGCGGATGCCGCGGCGGCACCGCCCTGCACGCGTGCGGCGTTCGGGTTCTCGCTCGCGGCGAGGGCCTCGGCGATGAGCTGCTTCGGCTGCTCGATGCCGCGCTTGACGCCCGCGCGGACGACGGGCTTGCCGGCGAAGCGCTGGGGCTCGCGCACGTCGACGTCGACCGCGAAGATCACGGCGTCGGCGTCGTCGATGACGCTCTGCGGGAGCGCCTTGTAGCCGCTGGAGCCCTGGGGCTCGACGACGAGCTCGACCCCCTCGGTCTCGGCGCCGGCGGCGGTGAGCGCGTCGGCCGCCATGAAGGTGTGCGCGATGCCGGTCGCGCAGGCGGTGACGGCGACGATCTTCTTCGTCTTCACGGCCGTACGGGCCTCGGCGCGCGTCGCGGCCGGCGCCGCGGCGGCGGGGGCTTCGGCCGCGACCGGCGACTCGGCCGGGGCGATGGCATCCGTGATGATCCGGACGGCCTCGGTGGGCGTCTGCGCCGAACGCAGGCCCGACATGAAGTCGTTGTTCATGAGGCTGCGCGCGAGCTGCGACAGCACCGAGAGGTGGGCCTCGTCGGCACCTTCGGGGGCCGCGATGAGGAACACGATGTCGGCGGGGCCGTCGGGGGCGCCGAAGTCGACGCCCGGGGTCAGCCGCGCGAAGGCGAGGGTGGGCTCGGTGACCGAGGCGCTGCGCGCGTGCGGGATGCCGATGCCGCCGGGCAGGCCGGTCTCGTCCTTCTGCTCGCGGGCCCAGGCGTCGTCGAACAGCTCTTGCGCACTGCGCGCGCGGCCCTGCGCGACGACGCGCTCGGCCAGAGCGCGGATCACCGACTGCTTGTCGGTGCCCAGGGGCACGTCGAGGGTGACGAGCTCCGGAGTGATGATGTCGGACATTGTCAGTGACCTCCGTGGTCAGGATGTTGCGATGGGGGTGGGGAATTCGGTGACGGCGATCGCACCCGCGGGCAGATCGTCGGGGGTCGGCGCCTGCGTGCCCGGAAGAGTGGCGGCGGCCGCTCCGTAGGCGATGCTGCGCGCGAGACGGTCGGGGGCCGAAGCCCCTTCGAGGTCGGCCAGCAGGTAGCCGGCGAGCGAGCTGTCGCCCGCGCCGACGGTGCTGGCGACCTGAATCTTGGGGGCGCGTCCGCGCCAGGTTCCCTCGGCCGTGAACAGCAGGGCGCCGTCGGCGCCGAGGGTCACGAGGGCGGATGCCACTCGGCCCGGAACCAGCGACTGCGCGCGGCGCGACGCCGCGGCCAGGACATCGTCGTCGGATGCCGGGTCTTCTCCGACGAGCTCGGCGAGTTCTTCGTGGTTGGGCTTGATGAGGTCGGGGTGCGCGGTCTCGACGACCGCGGCAAGGGCGGGACCCGAGGCATCGACCGCGATGAGCGGAGCGGCGCTCCCCCACCGCGCACGCACGGCGGTGATGAGATCCACGTAGAAGGAGGTCGGGACGCCGGGAGGCAGCGACCCCGCCAGAACCAGCCAGGTGGCCCCTTCGGAGGCGGCGACGACTCCCGCGACGACGGCCTCGGCCTCGGCGGCCGAGAGCTCGGCGCCGGGGAGGTTGAGCTTCGTGGTCTCACCAGCGGGATCGGTGATGGTGAGGTTGGCGCGGGCGCGGCCTGCCACCTCGATCACGTCGAGCGCGATACCGGTGTCTTCGAGGAGCATGCGATACGGGTCGTGGGCATTGACCGGCACCACCGCGCGCGCGGGTGCGCCGGCGGCCGAGACCACGCGGGCGACGTTCACGCCTTTGCCTCCGGCGTCTTCGCGCGAGGACACAGCGCGCTGCATCTCACCGGGCTGGAGGGCCTCGGACAGCACGACGGCGCGGTCGGCGGAGGGGTTGGCGGTCAGAGTGACGATCATGCGACGCGCACCTCGATGTCAGCGGCCTCGAGGGCCTCGGAAAGCGCCGCGGGAGGGGCGGCGTCGGTGACGAGCACGTCGAGCTCGTCGAGTCGGGCGAAGCGCACGAGCAGTTCTTCGCCGAACTTGGCCGCGTCGGCGACGAGAACGACGCGACGGGCGGACTGGATGATGGCCGCCTTGACGGCGGCCTCGTCAGGGTCGGGGGTGCTCAGGCCGAACTCCACGCTCAGACCGTTCGTCCCTACGAACGCGATGTCGGGGCGGAGCTGGCCGATGGTGCGCACCGTGTGGGCGCCGACCGCGGCCGCGGTGACGCCTCGGACGCGCCCGCCGATCGTGGTGAGCGACAGGCGTTCTTCGCCGGCGAGCAGATGCGCGGCCTCGAGCGAGTGCGTTACGACCTCGACGGCGCTGATACCCGCGCCGAGAGCGGACGGCAGGAGCGAGGCGACAGCTGCGGACGTGGTACCGGCGTCGAGGAAGATCGAGCCGCGGAAGTCGGAGCCGAGCAGGGCCACGGCCTCGGCGGCGATGGCACGCTTCGCGTCTCGGTGACGCTCCCGACGCTCGGTGAGCGGGGACTCCGCCGTACTGGCACGACCGATGTCGACCGCGCCGCCGTGGACGCGACGGAGAGAACCGAGCCCCTCGAGCCGGTCGAGGTCGCGGCGGACGGTCTCCGTGGTCACGTCGAAGCGGCGAGCGAGATCGACGACGCTGACACGTCCGATCTCGCGCAGTTCGCGCTCGATGAGCTGCTGGCGCTCCATTGCGTACACGGGGATCTCCTTCGAAGATTCCCACACGATACAACACGAAACCACACACGGCAACAGATTCGCGACACCGCACACGACGCCACAGGCGATGGGACTCCCACACGAACGAAGAGACCGGTCCGGCCCGCGCAGCAAGTGAGGCTATCCTTACCCGTGGTCCACCGTCGGGCCGCTCGTTCCACGATCCCTACGGAGCTCCCGGATGCCACGCGCCCGCGCCCTCGCCTTCCCGTTCGTCCTCTTGACCGCTGTGACCCTGCTGACCGGGTGCGGTGCCTCGGAGGTCGTCCCCGAAGCCTCGGCCTCCTCGACCGGAGAGGGCGCCACCGCCTACCCGCTGACGCTTCAGAACTGCGGGCGCGAGATCACGGTCGACAAGGCGCCCAGCCGTGTCGTGTCCCTGGACCAGGACTCCACCGAGATCCTGCTGTCGCTGGGCCTGCAGGACCGGATGGTCGGCACGGCATCCTGGACCGATCCGGTCCTCGACTCGCTCGCCGAGGCGAACGCGGCGGTCCCCCGTCTGTCCGACAACGCCCCCTCATACGAGGTCGTCCTCGGCACCGACCCCGACTTCGTGACCGCCTCGTTCGGTCGGCACTTCGCCCAGGGCGGGGTCGCCACGCGCGATCGCTTCGCCGAGACCGGGATCGCCTCGTACCTCTCCCCCACCGACTGCGACGGCGACGTGAGCTTCAACGCCGGAGGAAAGCGCACCACGCCCCTCACGGTCGA
>JAKOMY010000320.1 GCA_022702225.1 Microbacteriaceae bacterium
GCCCGCAACAGTTCGGGGTCGCGGTCGCTCACGCGAAGAACGCGTCCGGCGTGTCCGGCCGACGCCTCTGCGAGGAGCACGAAGGGTTCGCGGTGCACCGAGCCGTCGGCATCCGGGATCGCGTCTCCGTGGGGATCGAAACGCGGGCGGCCGAGTCGCTCGTCGATCCCCTCGAGCAGGCGGTCGCTCAGGGAGTGCTCGAGCACCTCGGCTTCGTCGTGCACCTCGTCCCACGAGTAGTCGAACTCGCGTACGAGCCAGGTCTCGATGAGTCGGTGCCGGCGGATCACGCCCGCAGCCCGGAGTCCGCCCGCGGGGGTCAGCGACACCGGTCCGTACGGCCGATGCGTGACCAGACCCTGCGCGGCGAGCTTCTTGACCATCTCTGTCACGCTCGAGGGGGCCAGGCCCAGCACGCTCGCGAGCTGCGAGGGCGTGATCGGGCTGTCCTGCCACTCGGTGTGGTGGTAGATCGCCTTGAGATAGTCGTCGGCCACGGGCGATTCCACAGCGTCAGCCTAACCGCCGGTGAAGACCAACCACAGGAGCAGGGCGTTGAGGGCGATGAGGAACACGGATGCCAGCACCCCGGCCGCCGTGGTCGCCGCGCGGTTGCGATAGTCGCCGAGCACATCGCGTCGACGGGTCAGGGCCACGAGCGGGACGAGTGCGAACGGGATGCCGAACGACAGCACGACCTGGCTGAGCACGAGCGCGAGGGTGGGGTCGACGCCGAGGGCGAGGATCACCAGCGCGGGTACGAGAGTGACGAGCCGGCGGGCGAGCAGGGGGATGCGCGCGTGCAGGAGCCCCTGCATGATCTCGGCGCCGGCGTAGGCGCCGACCGAGGTCGAGGCGAGACCGCTGGCGAGCAGGCCCACCGCGAACAGGGTGGCCACGAGCGGGCCCAGTCCCGCGCGCAGAGCCGCGTACGCGCCTTCGAGGCTGTCGGTGCCCTCGACCCCGGCGAGGTTCGCGGCGGCGAGCAGCAGGATCGCGAGGTTGACGGTGCCGGCGACGGCGAGGGCGATCGTGACGTCCCACCGGGTCGCTCGCAGCAGGCGCGGGGTCGAGATGCCTCGGGCTTCGGCGAGGGCATCGGCGCGGGTCTGGGCGGTCGCGTCGGCGAGGGGGTGGGTGCCGTCGCCGCGCGCGGCCGGATCGGCCCCCGCGGGTGCGAAGCGATCGCGGGCGAGGGCGGAGTGCGCGTAGATCGCGTGCGGCATGATGGTCGCGCCCAGGATCGAGGCGGCCAGCAGGACGGAGGTGCTGCCCTCGAACCGCGGAACGAGACCCGCGATGACCCCGGCGGGCTCGGGCGGGGCGAAGAACAGCCCGAAGGTGAAGCCGACGGCGATGATCAGCAGCAGCCCGATGAGCACCGTCTCGAAGGCCCGTGCTCCGCGCCGTGTCTGCACGAGCAGGAGGCACATCGAGATGACCCCCGTGATCGCCCCGCCCCACACCAGGGGGATGCCGAAGAGCAGATGCAGAGCGACGGCACCGCCGATGACCTCGGCGACATCGGTGGCCATCGCGACGAGCTCCGCCTGCAGCCAGTACGCACGACGCGCCCAGGGTCGGCGGATGCGGTGCCCGAGCGCCTGCGGGAGGCTCTCGCCCGTGACGATGCCGAGCTTCGCGGAGAGGTACTGGATCAACCAGGCCATGACATTGCCGAGCACCACGACCCAGACGAGCAGGTAGCCGAAAGTCGCGCCCGCGGTCATGTTGCTCGCGACGTTGCCCGGATCGAGGTAGGCGACGCCGGCGACCATGGCCGGTCCGAGCAGCCAGAGTGCGCGCCCGGATGTGTGGCGGCGATCCACGGCATCCATATTTTTCGGCATCCCGAAACCGTAGCAATATTTCGGGCGACCGAAAAGTGGCGACGACGGGTGTGGCGATCACACGCCGGGCGCGAGGCGGTCCCGGACGCGGCTGGTACGACGCGCGGCCTCGCACCTGTGCCTCGACCCGCGGCGGGCGAGAGTGCGTCGCGGTGGGCGGCCTGTCCGCGGGGGCGGGCGCCCGGCGCGGGGCGGCGCGCAGCGCGCGGGTAGCCTGAGGACGTGACGCATGCCGACGAGACCGCGCCGGCGCCGACCGACGCCGCCGAGCCCCGATCCGCGCATGCCGACGATCCGGCGCCGCGGCCGGACGACGTCGCAGCGGCACCCGCGCACGGCGTCGGTCCCTGGCCCGGCGGCCCGGACGCCTGGCCCGACGACCCGCGTTACGACCGCGAGCTGCTCGAGAACGGCGACACGCGCAACGTCGTCGACGTCTACCGCTACTGGAGCATGGACGCGATCGTGGCCGACCTCGACGACAAGCGGCATCCGTTCCACGTCGCGATCGAGAACTGGCAGCACGACCTCAACATCGGCTCCATCGTGCGCAGCGCCAATGCGTTCCTCGCGGCCGAGGTGCACATCGTGGGCAAGCGCCGCTGGAACCGTCGCGGCGCCATGGTCACCGATCGCTACCAGCACGTCCGTCACCACGAAGACGTCGCCGCCTTCACCGCCTGGGCGCGCGAGGCGGGACTCCCGGTGATCGCCGTCGACAACGTCGAGGGGTCGGTGCCGGTCGACCGGGCCGAGCTCCCCGAAGCGTGCGTCCTGCTGTTCGGTCAGGAGGGGCCCGGGCTGTCGCCCGAGGCGATCGAGGCGGCCACCGGCGTGGTCGAGATCACCCAGTACGGTTCCACGCGCTCGATCAACGCCGCGTCGGCCGCCGCCGTGATCATGTACGAGTGGTGCCGTCGCTGGGCGTGAGCTGCGCCTTCGTGACGCCACCGTGTGAAACGCGGGGTCTTTGTCGGTAACGCGCTGCCGCTCGGCGGCGAGACGGTTGTTTACTGACGGCACCCGGTTGCAAGACCCGCGGGGAGGAGGAAGCGCCCCGCCGCGAGTCGCGCAGCCTGCCCTTCGCCGGTGGCAGCCGGTGAAGGACGCGACACCGAATCACACTCCTGGAAGGAATGACCATGACGACCACGGATTCAGCGACGACGGACCTGGCGGACCGCTGGCGGGACGCACCCGCTCCACACGATAGCGCCGGCTGGATCGCGCGCGCCCGCGAGGTGGCCGACATCTTCGCCGCCGACGCGGTCGAGCGCGATCGGGCGAATCAACCCCCGTTCACCGAGGTCGCGCTCCTCAAGGCATCGGGCCTGGTCACGCTGCTCGGCCCCCGCGCGCACGGCGGCGCCGGCGAGACGTGGGAAACGGCGTACAAGGTCATCCGCGCGGTGGCCCGCGGCGACGGCTCGATCGGCCAGCTGCTCGGCTACCACTACCTGTGGGCGTGGGCGGCTCGGCTCGTGGCGACCGACGCCCAGATCGCCGCGGTCGAGGCGCTGTACACCTCGAACGCCTTTCTCTTCGGCGGGGCGGTCAACCCGCGCGACTCCGACCTCGTCATCCGCGAAGACGGCGACGATCTGATCTTCTCGGGGCACAAGTCGTTCTCGACCGGCGGCCGTGTCTCCGACCTGACGGTGCTCGAGGGCGTGCTCGAGGGCACAGACACCCATATCTTCGCCATCGTCCCCACCGCGCAGGAGGGCATCGTCTTCGCCGGCGACTGGGACAACCTCGGCCAGCGCCTCACCGAGTCGGGATCGGTCGAGATCCGCGACGTCCGGGTGCCGTGGGCGGATGCCGCGGGCTTCGTCGACAAGCAGTTCCAGCCGCTCGTCTACAACACCCTCAATGTGCCGGCCATCCAGCTCGTCTTCGCGAACTTCTACCTCGGCATCGCACAGGGAGCCCTCGAGACCGCCGCGGCGTACACGCGCGACCGCACCCGGCCGTGGCCGTACGGCGGAGACGACAAGCAGCGCGCGACCGACGAGTGGTACCTGCTCGAGGGATACGGGACGCTGCAGTCGAAGCTGTGGGCCGACGAAGCGCTGCTCGACGCGGTGGGCGCCGAGATCAGCGCCGTCCTGCACGCTCCGCGCGAGGAGCTGACCGAGCACCGTCGCGGAGAGATCGCGGTGCGCATCGCCGCCGGAAAGCTGCGGATCGTCGACGACGGTCTCGAAGTGGCCTCGAAGGTCTACGAGCTCACCGGGGCTCGCGCGACGTCGAACGCCGTCGGCCTCGACATCTTCTGGCGCAACCTCCGCACGCACAGCCTGCACGACCCCATTGCCTACAAGAAGCGCGAGGTCGGCGAGTACGTGCTGCTCTACCAGGTGCCGGTCCCCACCTGGTACACGTGATTCCCGGGGGCGGGGCGCCCACCGGCGTCCCGCCCCACGCTTCGTCGAGACCGGTGCCGACCACAGGACGTCAGGCGCCCGCCGTCATCCAGCGCCGCCCACGCACCCGCAGTCCGAGGGTGAGCGCCCGCGCCACCATGTAGACGCCGAAGAACGCCGCCGCCAGCCACGCCAGACCGACGGCCCCACCGCCGCCGAACAGCGCCACCAGCACGAGCGCCGGCGCGTAGGGCACGAGGTTCAACAGCCCCGCCAGAGCGAGGTAACGTGCATCGCCGGCCCCGATCAGCACGCCGTCGAGCACGAAGACGAACCCGGCCAGGGGCTGTGCGACGGCGAGCACCAGCAGCGCCGGTTGGATGAGCGCGGCGATCTCGGCATCGCCCGTGAAGATCAGGCCGATGACGCCCGAGGCGGCGGCGAGCACCGCCCCCACCGCGACGCCGAACCAGATGCCCCAGGCGCTCGTGCGCGAGAGCACCCGGCCGACCGCATCGGTGTCGCCGGCGCCCAGGGAGCTGCCGATCAGCGCTTGGGCCGCGATCGCGAGGGCGTCGAGGGCGAACGCCGCCGTCGAGAAGATGGTGAAGGCGATCTGCCATCCGGCGAGCTCGGCCGAGCCGAGCCCCGTCGCCACGGCGACCGTGGCCAGGAACGCCGCGCGCAGGCTGACCGTGCGCAAGAAGAGCCACCCGCCCGAGCGGACGGTGCTGCCGAGGCTCTCGCGCTGGAACCCGAGGGATGCCGTGTGCACCTGCGCCAGTCGCCGCGCGACGAGCACGTAGGCGCCGACCATTCCCCACTGCGCCACGACCGTGCCGATCGCCGAACCCGCGATGCCCCATCCGAAGCCGTAGATGAACAGCGCGTTGAGCAGCGCGTTGGCGCCGAAGCCGAGGCCGGCGATCCAGAGCGGAGTGACCGTGTTCTGCATGCCGCGCAACAGGCCGGTGGCGGCGAACACCACGAGCATGGCGGGCAGACCCCACATCGAGATCGCGAGATAGGTGCGCGCGTTCTCGGCGACATCGGGCGCGGCGCCGAAGAGGTCGACGATCCCGGGGGTCGCGAGAGAGCCGGCTGCGGCCAGGAGGGCACCCAGGCAGAGCGCGAGCCACATGCCGTCGATCCCGACGCGCACGGCCCGGCCGTACTCGCCCGCACCGTAGCGCCGCGCGACCGCGGGCGTCGTCGAGTACGCCAGGAACACCATGAGCCCGACGATCGTCTGCAGCACGGCCCCGGCGATCCCGAGGCCCGCGAGGGGAGCGACACCGAGGTGGCCCACCATCGCGGCGTCGACGATGAGGAACAGCGGTTCCGCGACGAGCGCGCCCAGGGCCGGCAGAGCGAGCCGCAGGATCGAGCGGTTCAGCGTCGCGGGCTGCGGGGTCGTCACGGTCCGAGCCTAGGGCGGGCCTCCGACACCGCCGCGGCGGCGCACCCGCGAGGGGCTCGGGCCGTTTCGAGCCCGCATGCATATCGGACACATATCCTGTCTCCATGACCGACACCCCCCGCTCCGGTCTCGCGCTCGACGAGCTCAGCGACGAGATCCGCCCTCAGGACGACCTGTTCCGCCACGTGAACGGCAGCTGGCTCGAGCGCACCGAGATCCCCGACGACAAGGCCCGTTGGGGCTCGTTCCACCTCATCGCCGAGCAGGCCGAGGCGGACGTGCGCACCATCGTCCAGGAGTCGCAGGATGCCGAGCCGGGCAGCGAAGCCCGCAAGATCGGCGACCTGTTCGCCAGCTTCATGGACACCGACCGCATCGAGGCCGCCGGTCGCGAGCCGCTCGCCGCGCAGCTCGACCGTGTCGACGGCGTCGCCGACATCCCCTCCCTGCTCCGGCTCATCGGCGAGCTCGAGCGCGACGGGATCAGCGGCCTGCTGACGCTCTTCGTCGAGCCCGATCCGGGCGACCCGACCCGCTACGTGCCCGTCGTCTACCAGGGCGGCATCTCGCTGCCCGACGAGAGCTACTACCGTCTCGACAACTTCGAAGAGACGCGGACCGCCTACCGTGCGCACATCGAGCGGATCCTGGAGCTCGCCGGAGTCGCCGAGGCCGCGGCATCCGCCGATCGCACTTTCGCCCTCGAGACCGACATCGCCGCGCACCACTGGTCGCGCGAAGACAGCCGCGACTCGGTGAAGACCTACAACCTGAAGACGTGGGACGACACCCTCGCCCTCGCGGGGATCGACCTCGAGCCGTGGCGCGCGGGGGTCGCCCCGGGGCACGACGATGCGCTCGCCGAGGTCGTCGTCTATCAGCCGAGCTTCATCGAGTCGCTCGGCGCCCTGCTCGTCGAGGAGCGCCTCGACGACTGGAAGGCCTGGCTGCGATTCAAGGTCGTGCACGCGGCCGCCGCCTTCCTCTCCGAGGCCTTCGTCGCCGAGAACTTCGCGTTCTACGGCACGCAGCTCACCGGCGTCCCCGTCAACCGCGAGCGCTGGAAGCGCGGCGTCAGCCTCGTCGAAGCGGCGCTGGGCGAGGCGATCGGAAAGGTCTACGTCGAGCGCCACTTCCAGCCCGCGGCGAAGGACGCGATGGACGGACTCGTCGCCAACCTCATCGAGGCGTACCGCCGCTCGATCCAGAGCCTGTCGTGGATGACGGACGAGACGCGCGAGCGCGCCCTCGCCAAGCTCGATACCTTCGTGCCGAAGATCGGTTACCCGGTCCGCTGGAAGGACTACTCCGAGCTCGAGATCACCGCCGACGACCTCGTGGGCAACGTCCGCCGGGCGCACGTGTGGGAGCACGACCGTCAGCTCGCCAAGGTCGGCCAGCCGATCGACCGTGACGAGTGGTACATGACCCCGCAGACGGTCAACGCGTACTACAACCCGCTCATGAACGAGATCGTGTTCCCCGCGGCCATCCTGCAGTACCCCTTCTTCGACGCCGACCGTGACGCCGCCGCCAACTACGGCGGGATCGGCGCGGTCATCGGACACGAGATCGGGCACGGCTTCGACGATCAGGGCAGCCGTTTCGACGCCGACGGGTCGCTTCGCGACTGGTGGACGGATGCCGATCGCTCGGCGTTCGAGGAACGCACCAAGGCCCTGATCGCCCAGTACGAAGCGCTCGTCCCCCAGGGGCTGAGCGAGGAGCACCACGTCAACGGCGCCCTCACCATCGGCGAGAACATCGGCGATCTCGGAGGGCTCGGCATCGCGATCGCCGCGTACCGCCTGTTCCTCGAGAGCCAGGGCGAGACCGATCTGAACGGACCGGTCGTGGACGGGTACACCGGAATCCAGCGGTTGCTGCTCAGCTGGGCGCAGATCTGGCAGCAGAAGGGTCGGGATGCCGAGACCATCCGCCTGCTCACGATCGACCCGCACTCGCCGAACGAGTTCCGTTGCAACCAGATCGTGCGTAACATCGACGCGTTCTACGACGCGTTCGAGGTGACCGAGGGCGATGCCCTCTGGCTCGACGTCGACCAGCGCGTCACCATTTGGTGAGGTCTCGTTTGTTGCTCTTCTGACGCGGAAGGAGCCACGCTCGTGGGCATGCCCCCGGTTCCCGAGTCCGCCCCGCCCGACCCCGTCGGCGGGCCGGTGGAGTCGTCTCGTCGCGACGCCCCGGCCCTCCGCGGAGCCGGACGCAAGGGACCGAAACGTCTGCCGCGTCGCGCCGCCGCGGGGCGTCGGTCGTTTACGGCGACCCTCCGCTCCCTCGACGAGCTCGCCTCGTCGGGCGCCAAGGTGTCGGTGCGCATCGACGACCTCGACGGGGGCTCGACGGAGGTGCTGGCGGGCGACGACTTCGTCACTCTTCCCGTCGGCGGCCTCGGTGTCGTTCCGCTGCTCATCGAGGCCGCGGCGTCGTTCGAGTCCGGCCGTCTCGACCCGCTCGAGATCATCGATCGGGCGACCGTCCACGGCGCCGCTCACGGCGGGGTCTGGCAGCACCTGAAGGCCCCGGCACTGCCCCTCGCCGACGTGGCGGTGCTCGCGGCTTCCTCCGGCGACGCCCTCGCCGTCAATGCCCTGCTGCACCGGGTGGGCCTGCAATCGGTGCGGGCGCGCGTCGAGCAGCTGGGGCTTCGCCGCACGGCCCTGCTCGACCGTTTCCGCGACGACCGCGGCCCCGACGACGCCCCCCACCTGGCACTGTCGACGGCTCGCGAGATGGCGCAGGTGTTCGCGGGGCTCGTGAACTCCACGATCGTCTCGCCGCAGGTCAGCGCGCAGGTCGCGGAGTGGCTGAGTCTGAACCACGACCTGTCGCTCGTGGCATCCGCCACCGGCCTCGATCCTTTCGCGCACGAGAACGACCAGCACGGGCTGCTGTTCATCAACAAGACCGGGCGTGCCCCGGGTGTCCGCGCCGAGGCGGGGGTGCTCGGCGGACCCCGCGCCGGAATCTCGTACGCGCTGATCGTGAACTTCGACGACCTCTCGATCGCCCACCGCCTGCGTGCGCACGACGCCTTCCGCGTGCTCGGCGTCGAACTGATGGAGTACGTGTACTGAGGGTGATCAGGCGGTTCGCACGCGCCACACGCTGCGCGAGCAGGCCGCGAACACCGTCGCCAGCACGATGATCGCCGCGCACCCGAGAAGCACGGGGGTCGCTCCGAGCTCGTGCGCCAGGGGCCCGACCAGGATCTCCCCGAGCGGGACCGCCACGAACGATCCGACCATGTCGTACGAGTACACGCGCGACAGCGCCTCGCGCGGAACGTGCGTCTGCAGCGACTGGTCCCATGCGATCGCGAACAGCTCGATCGCCGCCCCTCCGACGGCGAACGCGCCCACGAGGAGCGCGAGCGTCGGCTGCACCGCGAGGACCGCGACCGGAAGGGCGACCAATGCCATGCCCGCGACGCCGAGACCGAGGGCGTGGCGCGGGCGCCATCGCAGGGCGATCACGGCGCCCACCGCGAGACCGGCGGTCTGTGCAGCGACGACGAGTCCCCATCCGCCGCGACCGAAGGTCTCGTCGGCCACGAGAGGGCCGAGCACGGTGGTGGCCCCGACGAACGCGGCGTTGAGCACGGCGAACTGCAGCACGACGATCCAGATCCACCGGCGGCTCGCGAACTCGCGCCACCCCCCGCGCAGGTCGGCCCAGACCGATGCCGCCGCGCCGGGGTCGACGGCATCCGTTCTCGCGGGAAGGCGCAGGCGGGTGAAGAACACCGCCGCGACGGCGAAAGCCGCAGCGTCCATCGCCAGGCCCCACCCGGGCCCGACCGCGGCGACCACCACCGCACCGACGGAGGCGCCGACGATGCCGCCGCCGTTCAGACCGAGACGCAGCAGAGCGTTCGCCGGCCGCAGCAGGGCGACCGGAACGGTGTCGGGGACGAGGGCGGCCGCCGCCGGAAGGCTCACCGCCGCGACGGCGCCGTTCACGACGCTGAGCAGGATGAGGATCGGGATGCCGGCGGTTCCGGTGAGCACGAGCACGGCGATCGTGCCCTGGGTGGCGGCGGCCGCCAGGGAGGATCCCACCAGTACCGCCCCGCGGGGCAGGCGGTCGGCGAGCACGCCGCCGAAGAGCAGCATCGCGACGTTCGCGACCGAGCGGGCGGCCACGACGAGACCCAGGTCGGCGGCCGACCCGGTCAGATCGAGCACGGCGAAGGCGAGGGCGATGGGTGCGACGGCGTTGCCGATGATCGCCGTGGTGCGTGCGGCGAGCAGCCAGCGGAACGGCGCGTGAGCGAGGGG
>JAKOMY010000326.1 GCA_022702225.1 Microbacteriaceae bacterium
GGGGAGCACCGCCAGGACGCCGTCGGTGTCGTTGCGCCACGTGAAGTGGATGACCATGACATCGCGCTGGTACGCCGGGCTCAGCCACAGCTCGTCGGCCGCGACCGTGCGCAGCTCGGTCACGAGCAGCTGATCGTCGAACGTCGAGGCGAGGGCCCGCACGGCTGCCAGGGCCTCGCGCGCGGAGGCGAGGGGCACGAAGTATTCGCTCTGGATCTCGTCGCCGTCGCTCGGCAGGGCGTCGGCACGGAAGTGCGGAAGGCGCGTGTGCCACGGGCCGGGCGTGCCGCGCGGGGTGGTGTTGTCGACCGTGCGGATGCGGCCGAGGTGGATGTCGTCGCCGACGGCTCGGCCGCCGATCTCCTCGACCCACGACGGCGCGCCATCGTCGCTCTTCGCCCACACGAGGTCGTGCTCGGGATCGCCCCAGGTCGTGAAGACGCTCACGCTGCGCGAGCCGCCGAACACCCCCTCGATGTCTCCGACGATGTCTTCCCAGGCGACGCCGGTGTAGGCCTGCTGCGTGACCTCGTACGTGGGTTCGGTCTGCAGCTCGACGGCGGTGACGACGCCGAGGGCGCCGAGGCTGAGGGCGGCCGCGCCGAACCACTCGTGCGTGTGATCGATACGGTGCGTGCGGCCGTCGGCATCCATGATCTCGACGGCGCGGAGGGCGCTGGAGAGGTTTCCGTTGCGCACGCCCGAGCCGTGGGTGCCGGTGGCGGTGGCCCCCACGATCGAGATGTGGGGGAGCGAGCCGAGGTTGTGCAGCGCCCGCCCCTCGGCCTCGATGACGGGCGCGAGTTGCGCGAAGGTGACGAGTCCCTCGACGCGCACGCGGTCGCCCACCATCTCGACCCGCGCCGGCAGGCGTTCGAGCGACACCAGGGACGCGTCGGAGTCGGCCACGTCGTTGAAGGTGTGCCGGGTGGCCTGTACGCGCAGAGTGCGGGCGGATGCCACCACCTCGGCGAGCTCGTCGACGTCGCCGGGCAGCAGCACTTCGGTCGCGCGGTAGCGGTGGTTGCCCGACCAGGTGGTGCCGGCGTCACGTCGTTGGGTCACGCCTCCATCTTGCACCGCGCCGCCGACATCGGGGCCGGTACGCCGACGTCTTCGCCGCGGCGCTCAGCGTCCCGGGAACAGCTGCGCCTCGAACACCGCCTCGGCCGCGCCCACGAGCAGGCGGTCCTCGCCCAGCTCGGCGACGGCGAGGCGCAGACCCTCGGCGCAGGCCGGGACGGTCTGGGCGCGCACGGCAGCGTCGAGGGCGTCGAGGTCGCGAGCGGCCAGGACCGCAAGGAACCCGCCCAGCACGATCACCGCCGGGTTCAACACGTTGGCGGCGTTCGCGAGCGCCGTCGCGAGGATGCGCCGCTGCCGGGCGACTTCAGCATGAGCGGCGGGGTCGGTGGTGGATGCCAGGGCGGCAGCCAGGGCTGCATCGTCACCGCCCTCGAGGCCCACGGCCGCGAGCAGGAAGGCGCGGCTGACCTCGTCCTCGAGCACGCCGTCGGGTGCGCGCCGGTCGGCCGTGTCGGCGATGCCGGGCCGGTTCTGGCCGAACTCCCCGGCGTACCCGCCCTCGCCGCCGAGCGGGACGCCGCCGACGATCACCGCGCCGCCGATGCCGCTCGCTCCGCCGTTGAGGTAGACGACGTCGTGCGCGCCGCGCGCGGCCCCGAAGAGGTACTCGGCGAGGGCGCCGAGGGCCGCGTCGTTGCCGACGTGGGCGCGGAAGCCGGTGGCGTCGGCGAGCATGACGCCGATCCGCGCCTCGATCCAGCCGAGGTGGGGCGCCTCCCGGACGACGCCGTCCGACGCGCGGACCGGCCCGGGGACGGCGGCGCCCACCCCGACGATCCGGGTGTTCGCGAGCGGTCCGCGGTGCCACGCCGACAGGCGATCGGCGACGAGTTCGGCGACGCGCCTCGGGGTCAGCAGGGCAGTCTGCTCGATGCGTTCCCGCACGACGACGGTGCCGTCCAGGCTGATCGCGCCGACGTCGAGCGCGTCGACCTCGGGGTTGACCGCGAGGGCGACGACACGGGGGTCCGGCGTCACGATGGGCGACGGTCGGCCGACCCGGCCCTGGGCGTCGGAGGCGCGCTCGACGACGAGTCCCGCGCGCTGCAATTCGCCCACGAGGTCGGCGATGGTCGAGCGGTTGAGCCCCGTCGCCTCGGTGAGGGCGGCCCGCGAGCGGGGGCCCTCGCGATGCACCGTGCGCAGCACGAGCGCGAGGTTGGCGCGGCGCATGCCGTCGCCCCGGCTGCCCGCGATGACCATGGGACCACTGTGCCATGGGTGAACGCCGCGGTGCGGCTGCGCGCCACTCCGGCCGAGCCTCGGCTCCGCGCCGATTCGGCAGAAACGCGATCCGCTCGCAGAAACGCGGTGTCCACGTGTTTCCGCGCGCGGATCGCGTTTCTGCGCGGGGCGCCGCCCGGCGCGGGGCGCTGCCTAGCGCGGGGCGGGGCGCCGCCTGGCGCGGGGCGCGGGCCTGGTGCGGGGCGCTGCCTGGCGCGGGGTGCCGCCTGGCGTGGGCGCCGCCTGGTGTGGGGCGCGGCCTGGTGCGGGGCGCCGCCCGGGGCGCGGCCCCGGATCGGCGCGCCGGGCGCCGGGATTCCCACCCCGGGCAAAGCGGACGGTGCCAGGATCGGAGCATGGACCTCTCCGGCATCCCGATCACGACCATCCGCGGCGAGCAGACGACCTTCGGCGCGTTGACCGACGGCAAGGCCGCCCTGGTGGTGAACGTCGCTTCGCGCTGTGGTCTCGCGGGTCAGTACGAAACCCTCGAGGCGCTGCACAAGCAGTACGGTGACCGCGGCTTCACGGTCATCGGCTTCCCCAGCAACCAGTTCCTTCAGGAGCTCAGCGACGACGACAAGATCGCCGAGTACTGCTCCGCGACGTGGGGCGTGACGTTCCCGATGTCGGAGAAGGTGAAGATCAACGGGCGCAACGCCCATCCGCTCTACAAGGAGCTGACCTCGACCCCGGATGCCGAGGGCAAGACCGGCCGCATCTCGTGGAACTTCGAGAAGTTCGTCGTCGCCCCCGACGGGCGCGTGACCCGTTTCAGCCCGCGTACGCAGCCCGACGCCCCCGAGGTCGTCGCCGCGATCGAAGACGCGCTCCCGCGCTGAGCGGGATCCGAACCGCGAAGGAGTCTCCGTGGCAGATGCCGTCGTCCTCGTCTCCGGCGGCGCCGCCGTCACGCCATACACCGACCCGGAACGCGCCGCGGCGACGGGCCTGGCCGCGGGCAACACGCTCACCGCTCTGCGCGATCACTTCGTCTCCGCCGGCGTCGCGGTCTTCACCGCCCCCGCCCGGATGGGCGTGGGGACGGTCGAGCGGGATGCCGGGTGGCAGGGCTTCGATGACGTGCCCCTCGTTCTGCCGGCCGAGGTGACGGTCAACGCGGTCGGGGCCGTCGACGACGCGGGTGTCGCGCTCGCCGCGTTCGTCCGCTGGCTCCGCGACGAGCACGGGCTCGGGAGCGTCGATCTCGTCGGCCACTCGATGGGCGGACTGTTCTCTCGGGCGGCGATCCGCGAGCTCCGAACCGACGGACCGCGCATCGACCGGCTCGTGACGCTGGGAACGCCGTGGGACGGTGCCGTCCTCGGCGACGCCGTGGCGGGAGACCTCACCCCTGCCGATGCCCACGGCGACCCCGCGACGACGGCGATCCTCGAGCAGGCGCTCGCGTACTCGGCGGCCAACTCGCAAGGGGCGGCCGAGCAGGTGTCGCGCCGTTTTCTGCGGGGGTGGAATCAGGCGCAGGCGGGTGTGCTCGACGGCATCCCCGTCACCGCGATCGGCGCGGGTCACTTCGCGGCCGCGACCGAGCCCGCGCAGCTCTGGCCGCACGACGGGCTGGTCTCGCTGCGAAGCGGCCGGGCCGACGACGTCCCCCTCGAGGTGGCGCCCGTCATCGACCGGCACTCGTTCCCCGACCACGTTCACAGCATCTTCTTCGCCGACGGGTTCGGACTGCCCTGGGAGCGCGCCCTCACCTGGGATCCCGCGGTGTTCGCCGTCGTGGACTCGGCCCTGGGAATCTGAGCCGAGCGCTGGACGCCACGGCATCCGGGGTATATGTTGTGAGAACCAACAAACCCGAGGTGCGTCACCGCGTGCCCGTGCGTCCATGCGAAGGAGCAGGAATGCCCACCCCCACCCGCGATGACAAGTTCTCGTTCGGACTCTGGACCGTCGGCTACAACGGCACCGACCCCTTCGGCGGCCCCACGCGTGAGCCCCTCGACGTCGTGCACGTCGTCGAGAAGCTCGCCGAGCTCGGCGCCTACGGCCTGACCTTCCACGACGACGACCTCTTCGCCTTCGGCTCCACCGACGCCGAGCGCCAGAAGCAGATCGACCGGCTCAAGGGCGCGATGAAGGACACCGGCATCATCACGCCGATGGTCACCACCAACCTCTTCTCCGCCCCCGTCTTCAAGGACGGCGGTTTCACCTCCAACGACCGCCAGGTGCGCCGCTTCGCTCTGCGCAAGGTGCTGCGCAACCTCGACCTCGCCGCCGAGCTGGGCGCCAAGACGTTCGTCATGTGGGGTGGCCGCGAGGGCGCCGAGTACGACTCCGCGAAGGACATCCGCCAGGCGCTCGAGCGCTACCGCGAGGCCGTCAACCTGCTCGGCGACTACGTCACCGACAAGGGCTACGACATCCGCTTCGCGATCGAGCCCAAGCCGAACGAGCCCCGCGG